>CAZTGY010000044.1:5447-13083 GCA_964613445.1 uncultured Chromatiaceae bacterium
CACATTACGCGCGGCCGCCGGGCACGTGGAGCTCGAGCGGATCCTGCCTTGCACGAACTGCGGCATGGCGCCCATCGCCTATGACGCCGCGCTGGGCAAGCTCAAGGCGCTGGGCGCAGGCACCGAACTGCTCCGCCAGGGGCGCAAGGGCTGAGCCCGTGATGCGCACCAGCCCAAGGTTGCTGGCCCTTGCGGCCCTGATCGCGGCAACGGCTGTGGCGGCGCAGCCAGTCACCGAGGGCCCCCGCTACTGGTTCCTGGACCGGCTCTCGGCGAGCGACCTCGTGCCGGCTGACTGGGAACTGCTGCGCCAGAACATCCAGCTCGCCCTGTACGAACTCGGCGATGGCGAGTCGGTGGGCTGGACGGAGCCCGAGTCGGGGCACTCGGGCGGCGTCCGCGTGATCAGCACGGTGACCGCGGGCGATGGCACCTGCCGCAGGCTCCGGGTGAGCGTGGACGTGGATGCCGGCAGCGACGACGGCATCTTCGAGCTCTGCCGCACGGGGAGCACCGGGTTCTGGCGGCTTACCACCAGCACGCTCGCCCTCCACCACGATTGACGGGCGGATGCCTGCTTGGTCGTATACTCCACGGGGCTGAGCCAGCTCCGGCGTCAACCGGTATGCCACTCGTCACACCAGTGGAGGAGATCGTACATGCGTCGCTCCATTCAGTGCTTTCTCGCTCTCGTTTCCCTGTCGTTCGCCCAGGAGGGACTGGCACTCCAGTGTTCCAGCCCGACGCTGAAGGGTGCCTCCGGCGTCATCGGCAACAAGCACATCTACAAGATCACCGGGAAGTGCACGTACACGTGGAGCGAAACGGAAACGGGAGTCGGCAGTTCGACAACGACGACGGGCAGCCTGTCGTTCAGCTATGTTGGCAGCGCAACCTGGGACCGGCAGACCGGCGAAGCGGTCGAGAAGCTCAATTTCACGGGTGATGCCGTCGGCCAGCGTGCCGGGACCGCCAATTGCTCGCAGGACCCGTTCCTCAAGGACCCGCCAGGCGGTGCCGCCGCCTGCGGCCCGGTGAAGGTGCAGGTGAAGATCGAGTCGGGCGGCATCTACAAGCTTCTCCTGAAAGAAGTGTTCTGGGCCTCGAAGAAGCTCTCGCTCGCCGAGGCGCAGGCGCTGTCGGCGCTGCCGCCACCGAGCCAGCCCCCGACGGAGAAGCCGCAGACCAAGCCCTTGTCGGGCGGCTCGACCCCCGCCGACGCAAGCGTTGGCGGTGTCGCCACACCCGGCAGCATGGGCGGGACAGGCACGGTATCGCGGGGCTCACCACCGCAGGATGCCGCCGGCCGGGCGGCCGTCATCGAGCGCATGCCTTCAGAGGCAAGACGGGCGGCAGAGCCGGTGACGGGCGGGGTATCGCGGGCGGGCGGCGTCGGGATGCCCGGTGCCCGCGCCACGCAGATGGAAATCGAAGGCGAGGCCCTGGTGAAGGCGGGCGCCTTCCAGTTGAATGGCGGGCAGGCCCGCGTGCAGCAGATGAGCGGCTTCGCCGGCGACTGGAGCGGCGGGGAACAACTCTTCTGGAGCGACGGTGCCCCCGGTGCTGTCCTCGACCTCGTGATCGACGTCCCCGCAGCCTCGAAGTACGCCGTTGAGATCTACATGACGCGCGCACCGGACTTCGGGCAACTGAGCTTCGAGGTCGATGGCCAGGCGAGCGGGACGACCTTCGATGGCATGGCGCCCGGGGTGATGACGAGCGGCCCGGTCCAGCTCGGTACCTTTCCGCTGCAGGCGGGGCAGCGGCGCGTAAGCCTGATGATCACCGGCAAGTACGCGCAGTCGGCCAACTATTACGTCGGCATCGACAAGCTGCGGCTCTACCCGGCAGGCCCGATCGACTGAGCGCTGCGACTTCGCCCACCGCGCACATACCGTATTGATTCCAGCCACCCGCTGATGCACCTGGGGAGGAACACCATGAGCAGAACGAGATCTTTCCTTGCCGCCTGCACGACTGCGCTGTTCATCGCCGCCTGCGGTGGCGGGCCTGAGGAACCAGCAGCTACGGCGCCCACGACGGTACCGGGCGCGGTGGAGCCTGCGCCCGTACCCGAAGCGGCTAGCGAGGAAGGGATCACGGCGCGCGCGATGCTCGAGCAGGCGCTCGCCGAAGCGCAGAAGTGGCAGCCCGACGCCGAGCTCGTGGTCGTGACGACCAGCCTCGCCGAGGGTCCACGGCACGCCTTCTGGTTCTACGACATGCAGTCGCCATCAACGGGCACATGTACCCGCATCCGTGTTCTGGCCAAGGGGAGCGTCGAGAACGTCGGCAGCGGTGACGAATGCGTGCTGATGAAGCCGGTTTCGCTGGGTTTCGTCGACAGCCCGGTTGCCTGGGAAGCGGCGCGGGCGGCGGGTTTCGAGCCCGGTGATTCCGCGCAGTTCGGCCTGCGCGTCCAGCGTGACGAGGCATTGCCCACGCCACGCGAGTGCTGGGTGCTCTGGTCGGATGCGGACGGTGACGAGGCTGCCGGCGTGATCCGCGGCTGGTGCGTGGACCCGGCCACGGGGCAGTTCGTCACGCGCCTGGCGGGCAAGGGCAGACAAGAGCCCGCAGGCTAGCCCACCGGGCCGAATTCCCCGGTGGGGTCCGCGTGATCAGCACGGTGACCGCGGGCGATGGCACGTGCCTACTTGCCGACCTCCAGAAGTTCCACCTCGAAGGCCAGGGCCGAGCCCGGGGGAATGGTGTTGGTGCCGCCGTCGCCATAGGCCATCTTTGGCGGGCAGGTGATTGCCGCCTTGCCGCCCGCCTTCATCATCGGGATGGCCTCCTTCCAGCAATCGATCACCGAGTTCAGCGGCGTTTCGAGGGGACCGCCGCGCTGTCGCGAGCTGTCGAAGACCCAGCCGTTCCGCAGCCTGCCCACGTAGGCCACCTTGACCTTCGAGTTACTGGCAGCCTGCTTGCCCTTGCCCTTGGCGATCTCGCGGTAGACGAGACCGCTCTTGGTCACCACCGCGTTGGGCTCCTTGGCCTTCTCCCGGAGGAAGACGACGGACTGCGCCTCTTCGGCAACCCCGTTCTTCTGGATACGGCCCAGCAGGTAATTGGTCAGCGCCGTGAGCTCCTCTCCCGTGAACGGGGGGGACTTGCCCGCGACCCGGTCACGCATCCCGCGGAAGATCCACTCGAGTTCCTGCGGATCCCTGGCTCCCACGTTGGCGAGCTCATCGGCGAGCGCCGTCCCCCAGTGGTAGAGCATCCTCTGCTCGCTGGTCTTGAACGCGGGAGGTTCCGCCCGGCTGATGGCCGGCGAAATCATCACGGCCAGCAGCAACGCGACGGTGGGCAAACAGTGGCGCACCGGGATCCGGCGCCAATTTCCTTGGTGTTTCATGCTTGCAGGCTCCAATAGCACTACCGGTGAGGGGCAGGAACCCGGACCATAAAAGACCGGGCTGGCTGAGTCTAGGTGCGCAGCGCCACTCGCCCGAGGTACAGCACCCGGCCGGCCTGCTCACGTTCGGAGAAGATCACGACCATGTTGACCCGCGCGACCGCGCGATCGAACAGGCCGGCAAACGGCAGCTGAAGGTGACAGGGCCCGGGGGCGCAGGTGAACCGCTCGAACACCTGAAGGACCGGCGCGTCGTCCAGGCGAACCGATATCGTGACCGGCATGGGGCCAGAGCCATCGACGAACAGATCCACATCGAGCCTGGAATAGGGGCTCCAGTCGGCGACCGGACGGTCAAGGCGCACCCCCGGCCAGGTCTCGTCGGCCAGGTCCATCCTCAGCACAGGACCGGTGATGGACCAACCCGACGGCGCAGGGACAAGCGCAATACTGCTGTTGCTGGCGTAGAGGTCCCGGCCCCGCCACGAGTCGAAGCGCACCAGCTCCGGCGCGATCGAACTGCGGTAGCGCTCGGTCATCAGTGCCGGCACCACTGGCCACAAGGATCCGGTCAGCAGCAGTATCGCGAGGCTCACGCCGCGACGGGGCGCAAGGATTCCCCGGCGCGCGCTCCACAGGGACAGCGCGGCGCTCATGCCAACCATGTCGAACATCACGTCGCCGAGCTCCGCGTCACCACCGGTGCTCTTCTGCAGCAGTTCGGTGGCCACCGCGACGGAGAAGCCGATGACGGCCGTGATCACGACCACCCGGCCACCGCGCGCCCGGCGCTCCACGAGCAGCAACAGCACCCACGTCACGCACGCGAACCAGGCACCGTGCAGCGCATCGGGCACCGCACTGGCGACACGTCCCATGGCGTGGAGGTCCACGAACGGCTGCTGCTGGACGAGCACCAGAAGGATGAGGGCGCCGATGCCGAGCAGCGGGAGGCGCCGTCCGGGACGGGTTGGCGGCGTGGGCATCACGAGCTTTACCGGAGCCCCTGATCGGGCAGCTGGTCAGCCGGGATCCGCGTCCGGGGACTGCGGGGCCTGGGCGTCGGCCGGGAGGAAGTAGGCCTCGACCTTCCCCTTGCGCTGTACCGTCAGCGGCTGCCCGCGGCGGTCCAGCGCCTTGCCCACTGCAACCCGGATCCAGCCCTCGCTGACGCAGTACTCCTCCACGTCCCGTCGCTCCTTGCCATTGAAGCGGATGCCGATGCCGCGCTCGAGGAGGTCTGCGTCGTGGTACGGACTCCGGGGGTTCGTGCTCAGGCGGTCGGGGGGATGGTCCGTCACGGAGGGCTCCAGTCGGTGGACAGGCGCAGTGTATACGGCGCAGCACTAGCCGGCCGGGCCAAACTCCCCGGTAGCATCCATGCGGGGCGTGGCCGAATGCAGCTGCTGCATGGCCTTCTCCGGCCCCGACTGGGCCAGCACCTCGACGGCGCTGATCGCCGCCTCCATCGCATCCAGGATCTGCGCGCGCTCGGCCTTGCCGGGCGCGTGCAGCACGTAGTCAGTCACCAGGTCCTTGTGGCCGGGGTGGCCGATGCCCAGCCGGAGGCGCAGGAAGTCGGGACCGCAGGTGGCGACGATGTCGCGCAGGCCGTTGTGGCCCCCGTGCCCGCCGCCCTTCTTGAGGCGTGCAGTGCCTGCCGGCAGGTCGAGCTCGTCGTGGACCACCAGCAACTGCTCCGCTGCGAGGCCGTAGTAGTCGAGCACCTTGCGCACGGACTGGCCGCTGCGGTTCATGAACGTGGCGGGCTTGATGAGGCGGACGTTGCGGCCCTTCAGGCTGCCCCGGCACTCCTCGCCCTGGAACCTGGACTCGGCTGAAAAGCGCCCGCCGATGTGGGCCGCAAGCTGGTCAACGAACCAGAAGCCCACGTTGTGGCGGTCGCCGGCGTGCTTCGGCCCCGGGTTGCCGAGACCGACGATGACGAGGGCTTCCGCGTTGCTGTTCAAGACCGGGTTGTAGGAGCGCGTTCACGCGCGACCGGTAGCGCGTCGCGCGTGAAGGCGCTCCTACAGCTTCGTTACTTCTTGTCGCCCTTGGCAGCAGGCTTGGCGGCAGCCTTGGCCTTGTCGCCACCCGCCTTGTCGCCAGCAGCCGGAGCTGCCGCAGCAGCCTTCTCGCCGGCAGCCGGGGCGGCCGTCCCTTCGGCAGCAGCCGCTGCCTCGGGAGTCGGTTCCTCGACGGCCCGCAGGACGTGCACGTGCACGACGGGCAGGTCGCTGTCCGTGTTGGCCTCGAAGCCCGGCACCTCGACCCCCGCCGGCAGCCTGAGGTCCCGGATGTGCAGCATGTCGTTCAGCTGCATGGGGGCAACGTCGACCTCGATGTATTCCGGCAGGTCCTTCGGCAAGCAGCTGATCTCCAGCTCGGTCAGCAGGTGCGACACGGAACCGCCACCGAGCTTCACACCCGGGGACTGCTCCTGGTTGATGAAATGCAGCGGGATGGTCATGCGCAGCTTCTCGGTGGCAACGATGCGCTGCAGGTCGAGGTGCAGGATGGCGCGCTTGGCCGGGTGAGGCTGGTAGTCGCGGACGATGGCCTGCATGGCCTTCCCGTCGAGGGTGACGGTGAGGATGCTGGAGAGGAAGGCCTCTTCCGCCATGTTCCGGTGCAGGGCATTGGCGTCGAACGCCACGCCGGTGGGCGGCTCGCCGCCACCATACATAATGCCGGGGATCTTGCCTTCACGACGCAGGCGGCGGCTCGCACCTTTCCCTGCATCGCGCCGGGTTTCCGCGGCGAGACTGAACTGATGTGCCATTTGAACTACTCCTGGGGTTGTTGTCCGGGCCCCCTGCGACCAGGGGCCCGTCCCGAACGGGCCGCGGAATATAGAATGGGGCAGGCCCGGTAGGAGCGCCTTCAGGCGCGACCCTCCCTCCCGCTCGAGACTCGCGGACGCGATTCTCGCGGGAAGGGGGGTCGCGCCTGAAGGCGCTCCTACCGGGCCGTCAGTCGAGGTAGAGGGAACTGACCGACTCGGCCGAACTGATGCGCCGCATGGTCTCGCCCAGGAGCTCCGCCACGGAGAGCTGGCGGATCCGGCCGGTGGCAATGGCGGCCGGCGACAGCGGGATGGTGTCCGTGACCACCAGCTCGTCGAGCTGGGATGCCGCAATCCGGTCCACGGCCGGGCCCGACAGCACGGCATGGGTGACGTAGGCCAGCACCTTCTGGGCCCCGTGCTCCTTCAGGGCGCCGGCGGCGTGGCACAGGGTGCCCGCCGTATCCACCATGTCGTCCACCAGCACGCAGACCTTGCCCTCGACCTCGCCGATGATGTTCATCACCTCGGAGACGTTGGCCTTGGGGCGCCGCTTGTCGATGATGGCGAGGTCTGCATCGTCCATGCGCTTGGCGATGGCCCGGGCCCGGACCACGCCGCCCACGTCGGGCGAGACCACCACCATGTCGGCGTACTTCTGCCGCCACAGGTCGCCGAGCAGGACCGGCGACGAGTACACGTTGTCCACGGGAATCGAGAAGAAGCCCTGGATCTGGTCGGCGTGGAGGTCGACCGTCAGGACGTGGTTGATGCCGGCCTCGGAGATCATGCGGGCGACCATGCTGGCGGTGATCGGCACCCGCGCGGCGCGGGGCCGGCGGTCCTGCCGGGCGTAGCCGAAGTAGGGAATCACGGCCGTGATGCTCGCGGCCGAGGAGCGCCGGCAGGCATCGGCCAGCACCAGCAGCTCCATCAGGTTGTCGTTCACCGGCGGGCACGTGGACTGCACGAGGAAGACGTCCCGTCCCCGCACGTTCTCGTAGACCTCCACCAGCACCTCGCCATCGCTGAAGCGGCCGACCTGCGCGCGGCCGAGCGGCTGCATCAGGTGCTTGGCAATGCGTTGCGCCAGGTCGGGATTGGCGTTCCCGGAGAGGATCGCCAGGTTGGTGACATCTATGGACAAGTCGCGATTCCTGGAAAACTGGCCTGGAAAGCTGGCTGGGGCGGTAGGATTCGAACCTACGGATGGCGGGATCAAAACCCGCTGCCTTACCACTTGGCTACGCCCCAAGTGCGTCTCAAGCCACCCGCGCAATCTTACGCTGTAAGGCGGCCAGTCAGAAATCCCGCCACTCGATATTCCAGTGATCGATCACGAGCCGGATACGCCCTGCGCTGCTCGACAGGTCCAGCTTGCGCGGGAGGGCTACCGCACCCTGCGGACGGTACTCGCCATAACTGACGTCCCACCCGTCCTGGACCAGGGCGGCCAGGAGGCCGCTGCCGTCGAGCGTCTCGAC
>CAZTGY010000045.1:0-7186 GCA_964613445.1 uncultured Chromatiaceae bacterium
CGGCCGCGGCGCGGATCAGGCCGAGGCGGGTGAAGAGCAGCGCGATGACGGCGGTGGCGAACACTTCGAAGAAGCCTTCGACCCACAGGTGCACCACCCACCAGCGCCAGTACTCGATCATCGAGTAGTGCGTGGTCCGGCCCCAGGTCAGCGAGGTGGCGTAGAAGCCGCCGATGCACAGCGCGGAGAGGAAGACCATGGCGATCAGGCCGCGGCTCTCGGAAGGCTTCTTCAGCGCCGGCCACAGGCCGCGGCCAAGCAGCGTCACCCAGATCAGCAGGCCGACGAAGAGCAGGATCTGCCAGACACGGCCCATGCTGGTGAACTCGAGGCCCTGATTGCCGATCCAGAACGAGTAATCGGTCCCGAGTGCCTGCAGCGTGCCGAGCCAGCCGGTGGCGGTGGACCCGACCACGATGGCGATGAGCGCCCAGAACAGCAAGTCCACGCCCGGCTTCTGCCAGCGGGGTTCCTTGCCAGAGAGCAGCGGCGCGATATACAGCCCGGTGGCCAGCCAGGCCGTGGCTATCCAGAAGATCCCGAGCTGGGTGTGGCTCGTCCGGCTGACCACATAGGGCAGCACCTCGGCGAGCGGCAGGCCGAAGAATTCCTGGCCCTCGACGGCGTAGTGCGCGGTGATTGCGCCCAGCACCACCTGGATAAGCAGGAGCCCCGCAACGACGAAGAAGTACTTGCGCGTGGCCAGCATCGAGGGCGTCGGCCTGGCGCCAAGCAGCGGGTCACTGGCCGGTACCACCGGGGGCGCAGATTCGTGCCGCGCGCCGTGATACCAGAGCATGGCGGCGATACCGGCAATCAGCAACACGATGCTGACGACTGACCAGACGGCGCTGCCAGTGGTCAGTTCGTTGCCCACCAGCGGCTCATGCGGCCAGTTGCTGGTGTAGGACAATCCTGCTTCGCCGGGACGGTCGGTGGAGGCAGACCATGACGCCCAGAAGAAGAACGCCGTGAGTGCGGACCGGTCGGCGGCATCCGGCAGGGTGTCGGCTGTCATCGCGTATTGCTCGCGCAGGACGTCCAGTGCCGGCTCGGTGCCGAACAGGCCGGCGTAGTGGGCAGCGGTCGATCGGATTGCCGTTGCGCGCTCGGCCGACACGACGAGCGTGTCGGCTTCCGGATCAAAGCCATTGGTGCGCATCTCGGTCCGCAGTCTCGCGTCGATGCCGCCGCGCTGCTCGAGGCTCAGCCTCGAGTAGGAATCCCCGAATAACCGCCTGGACTGCAGCTCCCGCAGCTCGAGCGCCTCACGATGCAGCCAGTCGGCCGACCAGTCGGGGGCGACGTAACTGCCATGGCCCCACACCGAGCCGAGCTGCTGGCCGCCGGCCGATAGCCAGGCCTGCTGGCCGCGCCGGATGTCCTCGGCCGTAAACAGGACCTCGCCAGTGGCGGTGGCGACGGTGCCCGGGATGGGCGGTGCAGCCAGGTAGATCTCCCGGCCGATCCAGCCGAGAACGGCGAATGATAGGACGAAGACTGTCGCGAGTAGCTGCCAGAGCCGGCGGGTGGGACGCATGACGGGGCCTTTCCAGTCGAAGAACTATTACGAATAGATCTTATGGTACCCATCGATTCGGATAAAGCAATATAGGGAATATATCTACAGGGGGCTCTACCGCGGCGCAGGGGCACCGGCATCGTTGCCGTTGCCCAGGTACACGGCGTATTCAAGACCGTCACCGAAGCCAAGAGTGACGGAATGAAAGCCGCTCGCATCAGAATGCAGGTAGTCGAGGAAATCTGTCAGGCTCGAACTGAAGCTGCGGATGTTGTCCGCCAGCAGCACGGCGCCCGGTGCCAGGCGGGGTTGCAACTGCCGGAGAAGTGGCAGGTCGAGCATCATCCAGCCATCCATGAACACCATGTCGACCGGCCCGGGTAGGTCCCGCAGGGTCTCCATGGCATCCCCGAGCCGGACCTCGCTGACGTCGCCCAGTCCCGCCTCCGCAAGATTCGCGGCGGCCCTGGCCTGCTTGCCCGGTTCGATCTCGCTGCCGATCACGCGACCGCCGCCGTTGTCACGCACAGCGGCGGCCAGGTAAATGGTGGAAATCCCAAACGAAGAGCCGAACTCCACGATCGTCCGGGCGCCGATGGCCCGTGCGGTGATGTAGAGGAACTCGCCCTTTTCGGGAGACACCGGCATGTAGATGTCGTGAGCTACGCCCGGGGTGATGACCTCGTGCATCTTCCGGCCACGGAGCACTCCGGCAAGGTAGCGCGGTGTGATGCCGAGAAACTTGACCCAGTCGCCGCGTGCCTCGGCATGCAACCGCAGCAGGGTTCCCCGAACGGGCTCACTTCGCAACGCACATTGGTTCGGCATCCCGCTATCCTAGCGCTTGCCGGTGCCAGTGATAGCCTGCGCCCATGGTCATCGAACCCCGCCAGGCTGCCCCCGGTGCGCTCCGGCGCTGGAGCGTGCAGGCCCTTGGCCTCATTGGGCGGGGTGTCAGCGTCTGGCTTGGGCTCGTCCTGTTGCTTTGCCTGGCGATCTTCGCCGGGCAGCGGCTGCCGCTCATCAGCGGCGTGCTCGCCCTGATGGCGTTCTTCGGCAGCATCCTGGTCGCGGCGCGGCTCGACCAGTCCGACGCGGCGTCCTTCTCCGACGTGCTGGCCACGCTGCGCCGGCACGGTCATCACCTGGTAGCTTTCTCGGCGGTCATCGCGCTGGCGGGCGCGCTGGTCTGGGTGTCCCTCCTGGCACGCCCGGAGGTTCCCTGGTGGAACGTCCTGTACACCGAGAGGAATGGCGTCGCAGCGCTGTCGGGCAACTGGTTTGTCGCCCTCCGGCAGGTCTTCGTCTACTCGGCCTACGCGCTCGGGCTGCTGTTCTTCGGCCTGAACATCCCGGGCCTCACCGCATTCCTGCAGTTCCCGTGCACGACCCTGCTGGGCCTGCCGTTCCGGGATGCGTACCGGGCCGGGGCCGCCGCCCAGATGAAGAACCTGGGGCCCATGCTCGGCGTGGGCCTGCTCTTCATCCTGCTGCCGGTCGTCGCCGTGCTGTTGCTGCCACCGGCGGTGCCGCTGCTCTATTGCTACCTCGGGGCGCTGGCCTACGTCGCCTTCCGGGAGATCTTCCTCGGCATCACGGAGAACCGGGTGTGGGCGGCGGAGGCGGTGGGCCTCCGGGTGGGGCAGGCGGTGTAGCCGTCGCCGGCTCCCGCCATTCGCCGCGGAAGGAAGCCGCGACGACCCGGGCGATGGAGCCGTCCTCGGGGCTTCGCGTGGCCACCTTATCGACGTAGGCGGCGAACGCAGGGGTGAAGCCGGGGTGGTCGCTGCGCCACCAGGCCTGCACCCCCGGTTGGCGGAACCACCAGCCGAAACCCTTCTCCCATGTTTCCAGCACGCCGGCGTCCAGGGCTCCGGTGTTCACCTTGACCCACATGCGTTCGTACTCCAGCAGGACCGCGTACATGTACAGGCCGAACCGCGCCCACTCGTGGGGCGCAATGCGCGGAGTCGCGGCGAAGGCCCGCCAGACGATGCTGGCAAGCTCGGCGTCGGTCGCCAGGATCCTCACCAGGTCGTGGCGTCGGGAAACGACGACATCCAGGGATTCCTGGCGCACCTGGCGCAGGTAGAGGCGAATCTCGAAAGCCAGGAAGCACAGGGACGCAATCACCCCGGCAGCGGCGGTGATATCGGCAATGAACGACCAGGTCTGGAGATCCATGACGGTGCTGCCGTCCGTCAGTCGGCGTCGTCCTGGCCGCCTTCCTCATCGTCCGTTGCAGGCTCATCGGACGCGAAGTCCTTGAGCTCGCCACCCATGAGCACCTGCACCCGCTGCTCGGCATCCTTGAGCGCTCCCTGGCACTCCCGGCTCAGGCGCACGCCTCTCTCGAACTCCTTCAGCGACTTGTCCAGCGGGAGTTCCCCTGACTCCAGTTGCTCGACGATTGATTCAAGCTCGGCGAGGCTCTTTTCCAGGTCGATGGCCTGGGATGTAGGCTCCAGGCGTGATTTCTGACGGGGTTTGTTCATCCAGATGCCCGGGTGCCAGCGAAGGAACCCGGGAGGTTTGCACAGGGCAGCAGGGTGGTCAAACCCGTTGACAGGATTGGCGCCGGCTTCCTAATATTTAGACCAAGTCTAAACGCCAGCTTCTAACACCGCTAAGGAGAATTCAAAGTGGCTCTCAAGGGCAGCAAGACCGAAGGCAACCTCAAGGCCGCGTTCGCGGGCGAGTCCCAGGCCAACCGCCGCTACCTGTACTTCGCGGCCAAGGCCGACGTGGAAGGCTTCAACGACGTCGCAGCGGTGTTCCGCTCGACGGCCGAGGGTGAAACCGGGCACGCCCACGGTCACCTGGACTACCTGAAGGACGTGGGCGATCCCGCCACGGGCCTGCCGATCGGACCCACGTCCGACAATCTCAAGGCGGCCATCGCCGGCGAGACCCACGAGTACACCGACATGTACCCGGGCATGGCCAAGACGGCGCGCGACGAGGGCTTCCGCGAAGTGGCAGACTGGTTCGAGACGCTCGCCAAGGCGGAGCGGTCCCACGCCAACCGCTTCCAGAAAGCGCTGGACACCCTCGGCAAGTAGTTCCTCGTTCGCCAGCCGGCCGGCGGTCACAGCCTGGCCGCCGGCCGGATCATCACGCCTCGTTCGATCCAGGGATTCCTGACATGGCCACGCGAGAAGGCAGCCTCGACGCGCCCACCCGTCATCCCCTCGACTGGCAGGCCCCGGATTTCTGGAGCCGGGAATCCCTGGAGAAGGAGCTGGAACGGGTCTTCGACATCTGCCACGGCTGTCGCCGCTGCTTCAATCTCTGCAATTCCTTTCCGACGCTGTTCGACGCCGTGGACGCGTCGCCCACCGGCGAGGTGGACGGCGTGCCGAAGGCCCTGTTCGCCGACGTGGTCGACCACTGCTACCTGTGCGACATGTGCTACATGTCGAAGTGCCCCTACGTCCCACCCCATCCGTTCAACGTCGACTTTCCCCACCTGATGCTGCGCGCGAAGGCCGTGCGGTTCCGGGAGGAGGGTGCGCCCCTCCGCAGCCGGATCCTGTCGGCCACGGACCGTGTGGGCAGCATCGCCGGGATTCCCGTGGTGGCCGAGGTCGTGAACGCGGTCAATGGCAACCAGGTGGGGCGGCTGCTGCTCGAGAAGGCCCTGGGCGTGGCCCGGGATGCGCCCATCCCCCGCTACGAATGCGACACGGCGCGCAAGCGCCTGGCGCGCCAGGATGCGCCCGCGGCGCCGGCGGAGCCTGTCAACGGCACCAGTGGCAAGGTCATCCTCTACACGACCTGCTACGGCAACCGGAATCTGCCGGCGATGGTGGAGGACCTGGCCGCCGTGTTCCGCCACAACGGCATCACCGTGCAGCTGGCCGGCTCCGAACAGTGTTGCGGCATGCCGAAGCTGGAGCTGGGCGATCTCGATTCCGTGGCCCGGGCGAAGGAGGCCAACGTTCCCGAGCTGGCGAAATGGGTGGCTGAAGGCTGGGACATCGTTGCCCCGGTGCCCTCCTGCGTGCTGATGTTCAAGCAGGAACTACCCCTGATGTTTCCCGCAGACCCGCAGGTCCAGGCGGTCGGGCGCGCCTTCTTCGATCCCTTCAATTACCTCCACCTGCGCCACAAGGGCGGCAGGCTGCGTACCGACTTCAAGGCGTCCCTGGGCAAGGTGTCATACCACGTGCCCTGTCACCTGCGGGTGCAGAATATCGGCCTCAAGACGCGGGACGTGCTGCAGCTCGTGCCCGGCACGACCGTCGAGCCGATCGAGCGCTGCTCGGGCCACGACGGCACCTACGGCGTCAAGACCGAGTTCCGCGCGGCTTCCGTAAAGATCGCGATGCCCGTCGCCGAGCAGGTCGGGGCGAGCGGAGCCGACCACTTCTGCAGTGACTGCCCCATGGCGGGCGCCCAGGTGGCGGGCCTCGCCAATCGCGGCGACCATCCGCACCCCATCGAGCTCCTGCGCCGGGCCTACGGCATCTGATCCGGCCGCCCATGGACAAGCTGACCCCGGAAGACCTCTACCCCCTGGAAACCTACGCGCGGCTGCGCCCCGAGTTTCGCGAGCGGGTCATCGAGCACAAGGCGCACCGGCGCCTGGGCCTGGGTGACCACATCACCCTGTCCTTCGAAGACCGGCTGACGATGCATTACCAGGTCCAGGAAATGCTTCGGGCCGAGCGGCTCTTCGAGCCGGCGGACATCCGGGCAGAGCTCGATGCCTACAACCCGCTGATCCCCGACGGGATGAACTGGAAGGCGACCCTGCTGATCGAGTATCCCGACGAGGGTGAGCGCCGCCTTGCCCTCGGGCGGCTGCGCGGCGTGGAGCACCGGATCTGGATGCGCATTGGCACGCTCGAACCCGTGTTCGCCATTGCTGACGAAGACATGGACCGGGCCAACGACACCAAGACTTCGGCCGTGCATTTTCTGCGCTTCGAGCTGCCTGCGCCCGCGATCCGGGCCCTGCGGGCGGGCGCCGGGGTGTCGGCCGGCGTTGATCATTCGCAACTGACCGTGCACCTGGGCTCCATCCCGGAGCTCCTCCGCGAGTCCCTCATCGCTGACCTGGCCTGACACGGCTCCTGCAGGTTTCTTGCTAAATCCGGCGGGTGCTCTAAGATTCCGCCCGTTGTTGCGCGCGACTTCCTCCCAGGGATGGGGAGTTCCCTGATTGCCCATGGCAAAGACCTACGAAGCTGCTGACATCGAGGTCCTGAGCGGCCTCGACCCCGTGCGCCGCCGGCCCGGGATGTACACGGACACCAGCCGTCCGAACCACCTGGCCCACGAGGTCATCGACAACAGTGTCGATGAGGCCCTTGCCGGCCACTGCAAGCGCATCGACGTCAAGCTCCACGCGGACGGGTCCCTCGAGGTCGCCGACGACGGACGCGGCATGCCGGTGGACAAGCACCCCATCGAGAAGATTCCCGGCGTGGAGCTCATCCTGACCCGCCTGCACGCGGGCGGGAAGTTCTCCAGCGAGAACTACAAGTACTCCGGCGGCCTGCATGGCGTCGGAGTCTCGGTGGTCAATGCCCTGTCGAAGAATCTGGAGGTCTGGATCCGGCGGGACGGGCACGAGTACAACATGAGCTTCCGGAACGGCGAGCGCGCCGGCAAGCTCGAGCAGGTGGGCACCGTCGGCAAGGCCAATACGGGCACTAC
>CAZTGY010000045.1:7196-8334 GCA_964613445.1 uncultured Chromatiaceae bacterium
GGTCAGCCGCCTCAAGCACGTGCTGAAAGCCAAGGCCGTGCTCTGCCCGGGGCTCCGCATCCGCTTCGAGGTGGAGAAGCCGGAACAGCAGCACGAGTGGCTCTACGAGGGCGGGCTCGAACAATACCTCGCAGAGAGCCTGCCGGATGCCGAACTGGTGCCGAGCCCGCCCTATGCAGCGAGCTTGAAGAGCGACCGGGAGGAGGTGGAGTGGGCCATCGCCTGGGCCGACACGGACACCCCGGCCATCAATGAGTCCTACGTGAACCTGATTCCCACCGCCCAGGGTGGCACCCACGTGGGCGGGCTGCGCACCGGGCTCACCGACGCGCTCCGCGACTACTGCGAGTTCCGGAACCTGCTGCCGCGGGGCGTGAAGCTGTCCCCTGACGACGTGTGGGATGGGCTGCAGTACGTCCTCTCGGTCAAGATGCAGGAGCCCCAGTTCTCCGGCCAGACCAAGGAGCGCCTGAGTTCGCGCGAGTGCGCCACTTTCGTGGGCGGCGTGGTCAAGGACTCATTCTCCCTCTGGCTGAACCAGCACACCGATACCGGCGACCAGATCGCCGAGCGCGCCATCCTCGCGGCCCAGCGCCGCTCCAAGGCGGCGAAAGTCGTCATCCGCAAGAAGATCACGAGCGGGCCCGTCCTGCCCGGCAAGCTCGCGGACTGCGCCAGCACCGACCCGGAGCGCTGCGAGATCTTCCTGGTGGAAGGTGATTCCGCCGGCGGCTCGGCCAAGCAGGCCAGGGACCGGGAGTTCCAGGCCGTACTGCCCCTGCGGGGCAAGATCCTGAACACCTGGGAGGTGGACCAGGGCGAATTGCTGGCGTCCCAGGAGATCAGCAACATCAGCCTCGCGATCGGCGCGGAGCCGGGCAGCGCGGACCTGACGGGCCTCCGTTACCACAAGGTCTGCATCCTCGCCGACGCCGACTCGGACGGCCTGCACATTTCCACCCTGATCTGCGCACTGTTCGTCCGGCACTTTCCCCAGCTGGTCCGTGCCGGGCACGTGTACGCCGCCATGCCGCCGCTGTTCCGGATCGACGCGGGCCGGGAGATCTACTACGCGCTGGACGAGGCAGAACGGCAGGGCGTCCGCGACCGGCTGGTGGCGGAGGGTGTCCGCGCCACG
>CAZTGY010000045.1:8344-12998 GCA_964613445.1 uncultured Chromatiaceae bacterium
GCCAAGCCCACGGTGACGCGCTTCAAGGGCCTCGGCGAGATGAATCCCCTGCAGCTTCGGGAGACCACCATGCTCCCGGACTCCCGGCGCCTGGTTCAGCTGACGATCGACGCAAGCGATGACACGGAGCAACTGCTGGACATGCTACTCGCCAAGAAGCGCTCGGGCGATCGTCGCACCTGGCTCGAGACCAAGGGCAACCTGGCCGAGACCTGACGCGCATGGGCACCCGCAAATCGTCGTCGTCAAAGTCCGGCAAGGGCAGTCCACCGACAGTCCTGCAAAACCGTCTGCAGTTCGATACGGTCGAGAAGCTGGCGCTCCGCACGTTCACCGAGAAGGCCTACCTCGACTACTCGATGTACGTGATCCTCGACCGGGCCCTGCCGCACATCGGTGACGGCCTCAAGCCCGTCCAGCGCCGCATCATCTACGCCATGAGCGAGCTGGGCCTGCTGGCCGCGACCAAGCACAAGAAGTCCGCGCGCACCGTCGGCGACGTGATCGGCAAGTTCCATCCCCACGGGGATTCGGCGTGCTACGAAGCCATGGTGCACATGGCCCAGAACTTCGCCTACCGGTACCCGATCGTCGACGGGCAGGGCAACTGGGGCTCCGCCGACGATCCGAAGTCCTTCGCGGCCATGCGCTACACCGAGGCGCGCCTCACGCCCTACGCGGCGACGCTTCTCGACGAGCTGGATCAGGGCACGGTCGAGTGGTCGCCGAATTTCGACGGGACGCTGCAGGAGCCGGTCCTGCTGCCGGCGCAGCTGCCCAATCTGCTGCTCAACGGCACCAGTGGCATCGCGGTGGGCATGTCCACCGACATCCCCCCGCACAACCTGCGGGAAGTCGTGACGGCCCTCGTGCGCCTGCTGGAGGAGCCTGACACCACCGTCAGGCAGCTCTGCCAGCACATCAAGGGCCCCGATTTCCCCACCGGCGGCGAGCTGGTGACGCCGCGGAAGGAGCTCCACGACATCTACGCCACGGGCAACGGCACGCTCCGGCTTCGCGCTACCTGGGAGCGGGACGAGGACGACATCATCATCACCAACCTCCCGTTCCAGGTGTCGGGTAGCAAGGTCCTGGAGCAGATCGACGCCCAGCGGCAGGCGAAGAAGCTGCCGCTGGTGGAGGACCTGCGGGACGAGTCCGACCACGAGAACCCGACGCGTCTCGTCATCACGCCCAAGTCCGGCAAGGTGGACGTCGAGGCGCTGATGAGTCACCTCTACGCCACGACCGATCTCGAGCGCACGCTGCGGGTGAACCTCAACGTGATCGGCCTGGACGGGCGGCCGGCGGTCCGGGACCTGAAGGCGCTGCTCGGCGAGTGGCTCCAGTTCCGCACCGCCACGGTCAAGCGGCGGCTTCAGTACCGCTTGGCCAAGGTCGAGGACCGGCTGCACATCCTCGAAGGCCTGCTGATCGCCTACCTCAATATCGACGAGGTGATCCGCATCATTCGCAAGGAGGACAAGCCGAAGGACGTGCTGATGAAGCGGTTTGGCATCAGCGACGCCCAGGCGGAGTCAATCCTGAACCTCCGGCTGCGACAGCTGGCCAAGCTCGAGGAAATCGAGATCCGCACCGAGCAGAAGGAACTGGCGAAGGAGCGGGACACCCTCCAGCAGATCCTGAAGAGCGCGACGAAGCTCAAGAACCTGATCCGCGACGAGCTGCTGGCCCTGGCAGAGAAGCATGGGGACGCCCGGCGCACGGCCATCGTTGAGCGCGAGGCTGCCCAGGCCATCGCCGAGACGGAGCTGGTGACGAGCGAGCCGGTGACGGTAGTGCTCTCGGCGAGCGGCTGGGTACGTGCCGCCAGGGGCCACGATATCGACCCGGTCAGCCTGAGCTACAAGGCGGGCGACACCTACCTGAGCTCCGCGCCCGGCAAGAGCAACCAGCTTGCCGTCTTTCTCGACAGCGCCGGCCGCGCCTACTGCCTGCCGGCGCACTCCCTGCCGTCCGCGCGGGGGCAGGGCGAGCCGCTCACGGGCCGGCTGAATCCGGCGCCCGGGGCCAGTTTCCGCGGCGTGCTGCTGGGCGATCCGGACATGCGCTGGCTGGTCGCCAGCAATGCCGGGTACGGCTTCTTCGTCAGGCTGGGCGAGCTGCACTCGCGCAACCGGGCGGGCAAGGCCTGCCTGAGGGTTCCCGAGGGGGGAGACGTGCTGATACCTGCGCCGGCGACAGGCCCGGCATTCCCGGGCGAAGCGCTCGTGGCTGCCCTGAGCTCCGAGGGCCGGCTTCTGGTGTTCCCGGCTGCAGATCTGCCGGAGTTGCCCCGTGGCAAGGGCAACAAAATCTTTGGCATCTCGTCCGGGAAGTTCAAGGCCGGTGTGGAGAGGCTGTCCGCCGTGGCGGTGCTCGAGCCTGGCCAGTCGCTATTGTTGTTCAGCAACCAGCGCACGATGACGCTGGGTCCGAAGGACCTGGCCGAGTACCGGGGTGCGCGCAGCCAGCGGGGTGGCGTGTTGCCGCGGGGCTGGCGGAAGATTGACCGGGTCGCGGTGGTTGCCGGGTCCTAGCGGGACTTCTTCCGGGCCGACGCTTCGCGGATCCGGGCGTCATTGATCTGGGTCGGCTCATCCAGTTCGCTGCCCAGGGCGTCCCGCATCGCGGACATGTCCAGTACCTGGCTTGCGGTAAGTTCTTCCTCATAGTCCCGTTCCAGCAGCGTGAGGGCCTCGAGCAGGGTCTGGGCCTGCTGCTGGTCCCTGGTGGCCGATGTCGCCAGCGTGCGGAGGTCCACGGTGGGTGACTGCGCGGTGGCTTCCAGGTTCGGTCGCGGCTGTTCGACGGTCGACGCGTGGATCGTCGCTTCCTCGCCCGTAGGGTCCCCCACCGGGAAGTCCACGTCACCGTCCGGCATGACGGGACTGTAGTCATCCGCATCCGAACCGAAGGCGCGGGCCGCCAGGGTCTTCTCGGCATCCAGGCGCTTCTGGATCGTCGTATCGGTGCCGTCGAACATGCCCTCGAGTTCCGACGTGATGTCCTCGCCGGGTGCGGGGGGCGGCGGCACGGCAGCGCGCGGTGCCTTTGCGGGTGCGGGCGCGTATGCCGGTTCGGGATCGGCAGCGAATTCCGCGGCAAGCGCATCGTCCTGTGCCGGCGTGAAGGACACTGAGAATCCCGGTTCTGCCTGCCGCGTGACCAGTGGCGCGGGCCTTGTGGCGAAGGCCGCCGGCTCCGGCGAGTCCAAGGCGTCCGGTTGCGGTGCCACGACGGGACCGGGGCGTTTCCGCGCGGGCAGTCGACCGCGGAACCAGAGCAGTGCGCTGACTAGCAACCCGAAGACGATACCTGCGCCCGCCGCCACGACGGGATTCGGCTCTTCGGTTGCTGTCCCGGAGGGCGCGGTGGCGGGTAGCGGTGCTGCAGTCGCGGCTGCGGCTGGCAGGACGGGCGGGCTGGCGTCGACCGGCACGGGAGGCGTGGTTGCGGCTGCGGGTGCAGGCTCCGGCACCGGCAGCCGTGGCACCGAGTCCAGGGCCTGGGGTAGCGTGGGCTCCGGGACGTCCGGCGTCGGCGTCATCGTCCCGGGCAGGGCCCCGGAGTTGTCGGTAGCGGCTGACGCGGTCGGGGAGGCCGCGGGCGTCACGGGAATCGCTATCTCGCTGCCAAGCTTGATCAGGTTGGCGTCGTTGCGGATGAAGGCATCCGGGTTGGCTGCCTGGATGGCATCGGCCATGGCACGCAGCGAGACCCCGCGACCCTGCACGCGGGCCGCAATGCCCGAGAGCGTATCGCCCTCGGCAACTCGATAGCGGGACCCCGCCTCGATCTTCCCGGCCGGACTGCCGCGGGCGGGACGCGCAAGTGCCGCTGGTGACGGGGCAGGCCCCGGGAGCGTTACCGCGCCCCGGGTAACCGGGACCGGAGCGGCAGCGGGTGCAGCGGCATCGGCGACGCCGGCAGCAACCGCGCCCGGCAGGTCGAGCATCAGCACGTACTGGCGAACCACGATCGGCGCGCCGGGGCACTGCACCTTCAGCTCCAGTTCGTACATGGGTTCGTAGAGCGCCGCACCGCTAGTGACGCGCAACTCGTAGAGACCCTCCCGGGTGGCCTGGGGTGCCGTCACTTCGGCGTCGGGAACGCGGCGGAGGTCGGAGCCCTGCTGGCCGGGAACGACGCAGGTGCTTGCCAGCGTCTCGCCAGCGCCGAGACGCACCGGGACAGTGGCGTCAAGCCGCTGCCCAAGGGTCGAACGCACGCTGATGTCGCCGAGGGTAAGTGCCTGCCCGGACGGGGCCAGCCCAAGAAGGATCGAACCTGTCAGGACGGGGGCCGCCGATACCTGCCGGATGGCCAGGCGAAGCACGGTGTTTGCGTCTCGAACTGGCTGGCGCAATCGGCGCATGGGTCGGCCCTGGAGTCCCTTTATGACAATCGCTAAGAGACCATCTGCGGGTCCGCTGGTATACGACCCAGGTCTCGTTCTGTTATGTCGTGGCAAACCGGTGCCGGGGCGTGGCGCCGGAGTGTGATTGAGCTCACGTCCGGCCTCAGCCGGTGGCCTGTTGATCGGGCGCCGTGGCGTCGCCCAGCACCACGCCGTGGGTCTGGGTGAAATTCCCCTGCACGAACGCAATGCCGAGCTGCCAGAGGACGGCCATGGTGTTGGCATTCTCCACCC
>CAZTGY010000046.1:0-7047 GCA_964613445.1 uncultured Chromatiaceae bacterium
GCCGAGATGGTGATCGAGAAGGCCAAGCGCCTGGTCGAGCACAAGAAGGACGTGGTGATCCTGCTCGACTCCATCACCCGCCTGGCCCGCGCCTACAACACCGTGGTGCCGTCCTCCGGCAAGGTGCTGACCGGCGGCGTGGACGCCAACGCCCTGCATCGCCCGAAGCGCTTCTTCGGCGCGGCCCGCAACATCGAGGAGGGCGGCAGCCTCACGATCCTGGCCACCGCCTTGATCGACACGGGCTCCAAGATGGATGACGTGATCTACGAGGAGTTCAAGGGCACCGGCAACATGGAGATCCACCTGGATCGCCGCATCGCCGAGAAGCGGGTCTTCCCCGCCATCAACATCAACCGCTCCGGCACCCGGCGTGAGGAACTGCTCACCAAGGACGACGAGCTGCAGAAGATGTGGATCCTCCGGAAGGTGCTGCACCCCATGGACGAGCTGGCAGCCGTCGAGTTCCTGCTCTCGAAGATGCAGGACACCAAAAAGAACGTGGACTTCTTCGACTCGATGAAGCGGTAGGGTAGCCCGTCGGCGCTCGGACGGGCCCGAATACCGGCTCCGCCTACTGGAACCGCCGCAGGACTGCCGCGAGTTCCAGCGAGACCTTCAGCGATACGAGCCGGAAGGCGAGGGTGCCGAGGGCCCCGGTGAGCAGGACGATCCCGGCGGCGGTGGCAGCCAGGCCCCGGGTCACGCTGAGGGGCACCGGCACCCGCAGGCCGGGCGGCGGAAAGGTGCGGGATGCGAGGGTCCTCGCGCCCAGCCAGGCGGCCAGCGCGACGGGAACGAGCAGCAACGCGAGCTTCACGAGTTCCTCGTAGACCAGCCGGTTGGCCTGGGCGTCGTTGTCGGGGGCCTTGCCGGGCAGGCCGAAGAGCGCATTCGCCACCGGCCACAGCAGCAGGAACCAGGCGGCGGCGAGGAGCGCGCCGCCCAGGAGCCAGCGGCCGCGGATGCCGGGATCAGCGGTAGGCATTCATCACAGCCAGCGCCGCACCCGACCCAGGTACGCCTCGTACTCTGCGCCGAAGAGCTGCCTGAGCGCCCGCTCCTCGGGCCCGATCTGGAAGCGGTTCATCCAGAGCACGAAGAGCACGGGCCCCAGCAGCCCGGCGGGCGTGCCGAGCCAGGCGGACCAGGCGAGCAGCCAGCAGGCCATGCCCAGGTACATGGGGTTCCGCGTGCGCTGGAAGATGCCCGCGGTCACCAGCGACGTGGCGGTCTCCGGCTTGATGGGATTCAGCGTGGTCTTTGCCCGGGTCACCGTGCGGGCCGCGGTGCCGGCGAGCCACAGTCCCAGCAGCACGAAGGCCGCGACGAGCGCGAGTCGCGGCGCCGCGGGCAGGCTGGTGGGCGCGAACTGCCGGGCCACCAGCCAGGCCAGCACCCCGGCGATGACGCCCACGAGCGGCGGGGGAATGCGGGTCTCCAGGGATTTCATGTCAGGGGACTCCTAAACCGCAAGCCTAACCCATGTGCCCGGCGCGGGAGTTTACGCGTGCCCGGCTGCTGGCTTATTTTCCTGCACGGATCAGCGCCCTGCGCTCGAGGACCCAGCACCGCGGGTTGTGGCTGAACCCGATGTGCTCGTAGTACGCGTTGGCGGCCGGGGCCGCGAGCAGGATGATCTTGCAGCGGGGGCCGAGCTGCTCCTGGGTGAGGGACTGCAGCTTCCTGCCGATGCCGAGCTTCTGGTAGCCGGCGTCGACCGCGAGGTCGGACAGGTAGCAGGCGTAGTGAAAATCCGTCACCGACCGCGCGACGCCGACCAGCCTGTCGCCGTCCCAGGCGGTGACCGTGAGATTGCCGTTCCGGACCATCCCCTCCATGCACTCCCGGTCGTCGACCGGGCGGCGTTCGGCCAGCGTCGACGCCTTCAGCAGCGCGATGAAGTCGTCCGTCCCGAGCGGGGCATTGACCCTGTACTGGATGTTCACGTGCAGTTGCCCCGTGGCTGTGGCGGAATGCGGAGAGGCAGGTAGACATCGGTGATCGCCTCCGGCGCCGGAACGCCGGGTCCCACGTTGACATAGTGGAACACGAGGGGCGCGCCGGTCATCTGCTCCCCGCTCCGGGGCAGCCACTCCTCATACAGGTACCGCGCGGCCTGGTTGTCGTGGTGGGAGCCCACGTCCCGGGCCAGCGCGCAGCGCTGGGCCGGGATCGTCATCGCGAAGATGCCGTGGGGGTTCGGCCCGACGGGCCCGTCGACGGAGAGGCAGAAATCCACCCGGTGGCTGTCCGGCGCCACGTGCCGGGGATCGGTGTAGTGCAGGCCGTAGCTGCGGTACCGGGCCTGGTCCAGCAGCCCGTGCTCGATCTTCCAGGCAATGAGCCTGCGGGCCGTGTCGTGCTCCCCGGATGGCGGGCCCCGGTGGGTGATGGCGGCGACGCGCGATTCGGGGAAGGTGACTATGGTGACCTGCATGGGGCTGGGGGCCGTGTGCAATTTGCCAGGTGCTCTACCGGCCGCACCACTGGCTCTCGCACGGCTCACCGTCGCCATCACCGTCCATCTTCGTATCAGGACAGTGCTCTATGAACCACGTGGCCTCTTCGCAGGAGGTCATCTCCGAACAGTACGTGCGCCCGTCGCACGTGAACTCTGAGTCGGAGTCCGAGTTGGTGCCGGTCAGGACCGGCAGATCCTCCGAACTCTCCGACATGGGCTCTTCCGCTGCGAGCGAAGAGCGCTGATACGCGCCGTAGCCCTGCCATCCGACGACAGCCAGGGCTACCACTGTGAGGAGCTTGCGCACGATGACCTCAGTGCTTATGCGAGTCTGGCAGGGGAACACCGAAGGCAGGGAAGCGGGCTTGCGCGTAAGACGCGTGGCAGCCGATGCAGCCCTCCAGCAAGCGCCCGTAGTGGAACACGACCGCCTCCGGATCCCGGGCTTCGGCAGCCTCGGCCAGCTTCCCGGTCCTGGCATGAAAGGCTGCGTCCAGCTCCAGGAAACGTTCAGGAAGAGCTCCCAGTTCCCTGCTCTGCGCCGGGGTAAGCTGCTTCTCGAGAACGTAGCTCGCCTTCATCTGGCGACTCGTGGAGGCAATGCGCTCCCAGTCTCCAACCGGGATCGCAGCGGCGATGGCCTGGGTTCCGGCCAGGAGTTCGCGCATCTCGGCACGAAAGAGGTTGAGTAGAGCAGGAGAGAGAGTCAGCGAAGCACGGGGTACGGGAATGGGCTCAGCTGGCGCTGCTGCAGTGACGCTCATCGGAAACAGCAGGACGGCAGACGCCAGAATCAGTACCTTAACGCCTTCCATTTTCGCCTCCGTCTCAGCGGGACATAACGCCGGCAATCATCGGTGAGACGCGCATCCTGGAACGATCGATCTGGCCTACCTCACCAGCGTGTAATTGATTCCGATCCCTATGTACTCGATGTCCTTGATCGTGAATCCGCGCGTGAGAAGGTCCGCGAGCGCCTGTGCGAGATCGGTATTCTCGGCGACGGCAGGAGCGCCCTGGCTGCTGCTCGAAATGATCACGGCCAGCTGTCGCGGGGTGGTGGTGAAGTCGCCACGCGCGACGAGCACGACTACGTCACTGGCTCGCCGATGATCAGCAGCGTTGGCGCTGTTGCTCATTGCGTCCGTACCGGCGAGCCCACCAACGACCAGCATCGTCAGCAAGGCCTGTGTGATAGTAATCCGTTTGATGGCTTTCATGCTTAGCTTCGCTTTCGGTTGCTTCGTGGTGTTGTTCTTGCTTCTCCAGGTTTTCATATCTGCCAGGCCGCGAAGCGGTGTCGGCTTGAGCGAATTGATAGGCGCGCGCTACTTTGCAAGCCCTAGCTGTTTCATGTACTCAGCGTTGTCCCAGAACAGGTGCTCTTCTGCAATGCACCCATTCGTCCACTTGGCGATGGTGGCCATGGACATCTTGATGGCTTTGCCCGTGGGCGGAATTGAAGTGCCGTCAGGCAGCTTCATGGGTTCAGAGAATGTAGCCTCAATTACTCCCGTTGCAGCTGTCCACTCACCCGAGCCAAAGGAAATGGGATGTGATGTGATTCTTGAGTCTGGCGTGCCGTTAAACAGAATGTTGTTGATGTCGTCAACGTGCGCGTCAATTCCGGTCGTGATCCGCCCATCCGGGAAAACGACTTTGACGTTTGGGCAATGGAGTTTCTTGAATAGGTCCATGTCCTTGCGAAGGCTGTAGGCCTCAAAGTCAAGCTGATCGAACCTCTTGAGGTTTCCTTGGACCTCGGAATCTGCGCCAGGAGCTGCTTGAACTTGTGGCGACTCGGGTGCGTCTGGAGTAGATGCAGGCTCTTCGGATTTCTGTGTACATGCCGCCAGTCCATACGTAACGAGCGCGAGACACAGGACAGTGCTTGTGCGATTCATCTCGATTTCTCCAGTAGTCGTTGGAAAACAGCGCGGCTTGGGCGCGCCTAACTACTAACTAGACGGCAGAAACGACGGATCAAGGCCCGGCAAATCCGCCGCACAACCCACCCGCAACGACGGCAACCCCATGATCCGCCTCAGCTCGGCAGCTGCCTGACAGGGCGCTCCCGGCAGCAAGCTATACGTCACCGGCACCCCCCGGCGCAACCGACGAAAAAACCAGCAACGGCTCCGTCGCGCCGGGCAGCGTCGTGGTGCTTTCGGGCTGCATGCCGATCGCGGTCAGGAGCCTCGTGGAGCGGACGTTGTCCGGCGCGGCGAAGGCGACGATGCGTGCCAGGTTGAGCTCGTGGTGGCCCAGGTGCAGCGTGGCGGCGGCGGCCTCCCGGGCCAGGCCCCGGGCGCGGAAGGCGGGCAGGAAGGCGAACCCCAGGTCCACGTCGGCCACGCCGTCCCGCCGGATCAGGCCGCACATGCCGATGGGCTGGTGCGTGTCCCGGCACTCGACGGCCAGCAGGCCGAAGCCATGGTTGGCGTACATGGCCAGCGGCCCGTCCCGCAGGTAGGCCCGCGCGTCCGCAACGGTCCGCACGCCGTTGTCGCCGATGAACCGGTGCCAGTCGGGATCGTTCAACAGCGTCAGGGCGAAGGACGCGTCCTCCTCCGTGAACCGGCGGAGGACCAGGCGGGACGTGGTGAGCTCGCTCACGCGAGGTGCCGCGGGCGGCGGCGCTATTCCCGGATCTCCGCTTCGACCAGCTTGCCGAGGAGCACCAGGGATTCCTGCCAGCCGAGGTAGCAGGCTTCCACCGGGATCATCTCGGGTATTCCCTCCTGGACGACGTTCACCTCGGTGCCGCAGGACACGGGCCGCAGGGACACGGTGGATTTCATGACGCCCGGCAGGTTCGGGTCGTCGAACTTGTCGGTGTAGGAGATCCTTTCGTTCGGCGCGAGCTCCAGGTACTCGCCCCCGAACGCGTGGCTGTGCCCGGTGGTGAAGTTGGTGAAGGACATGCGGAAGGTGCCGCCCACCTTCGCGTCCAGGTGATGCACCTTGCCCGTGAAGCCGTTCGGCGGCAGCCACTTGGCCATGGCGTCGCCGTCCAGGAAGGCCCGGTAGACCCGCTCGGGCGGGGCGCGCAGGACGCGGTGCAGGCGGACGGTGCCGGTGGCCATGGTGTTTCCCCTCGGTTCTGTCGTGCGGCTGGTGAGGATAGCGAATCCAGCGCAATTCATCAGATTTCGGACTGGTTCCGGTGCCGGCCCGGGCTGCAGGCTGCAGCCACCCGCAATGCCATGGGCATAATGCAGTGATGGCCGAATTGCAGAAAAGCAGCAAAGCCGCAATACTCCGTGCCATGAAGGCGGCACTAACCCTCAGCAGCCGCGGCACGCTCACGTTGCCGGCCAAGCTGCGCCAGAGCCTCGGTCTCAAGGCCGACGACCAGCTCATCGCAGAGACGGTGCCGGGTGGGCTGCTGTTGCGGCCCGCCGTCACCTTGCCCGTCGAGATGTATACGGACGAGCGCGTCGCGCAGTTCGACGCTGCCGAGGCCGAACTGGCCGCAGCCATGGCGCGGAAGAAGCGGCGCGCTCGCTAGGGCCGCTGCCCGTGCGCATCTTCCTCGACGCCAATATCCTCTTCTCGGCGGCAAAATCCGACGGAGCTGTCCGGCAGGTATTGCGGCTTGCGAAGACGGCCAGCCACGAGCAATGGATTGACGCCTACGTCGAGAGCGAGGCCCGCCGCAATCTCCTGGCCAAGTCACCGGAATCCCTGCCGGCATTCGAGATGTTGGTGGGCGATTGCCGAAGTGCTCCCTTCCAGCCGGTCAGTGCCGAACTCGAGGCCGCCCTTGCCGTCCTGCCGCCTGACGACCGGCCGGTGCTGGCTGCGGCCATACGCCTCCGGTGCGGCGCGCTTCTGACCGGTGACAGGCGGGACTTCGCTGCACTTCTTGGCACGCGGGTGCAGGGAGTGATGGTCCACTCGCCGGCGTCGTTCTACCTGGCGGTGATTCGCGGCAAGCGATGACGGAGCCGGTCGCGGCTGAAGCCGCTCCTACAATCCCCGCGCGATGGCGCGGTAGCCGATGTCGCGGCGGTAGAGGGCGCCCTCGAACCTGATCTGGTCAACGACGCGATAGGCCTCGGCTTGTGCGGCCTTCACCGTGTCGCCGGTGCCGACGACGCACAGCACGCGACCGCCGCGGGTGACGATCTGGTCGCGCTCGTTGCGGCCGGTGCCGGCGTGGAAGACTTTGGATGATGAGGTCGCGCCTGAAGGCGCTCCTACAGCCGCTCCTACAGCCGCTCCTACGGGGGGAAGGCCGGTGATCTCGTCGCCCTTCCGGTAGTCGCCCGGGTAGCCGCCGGCGGCCATCACCACGCCCACGGCGGGGCGCGGGTCCCAGTCGGCTTTCGTCTTCGCCAGCTTGCCTTCCAGTGCCGCCTCGATGAGCAGCAGCAGGTCGGTCTTCAGGCGGAAGAGGATGGGCTGGGTCTCCGGGTCGCCGAAGCGGCAGTTGAACTCCAGCACCTTCGGCATGCCGTCGGCGCCGATCATCAGGCCCGCGTAGAGGAAGCCCGTGTAGCGCACGCCTTCTTCCCGCATGCCCTCGACCACCGGGCGCAGCACCTCGTTCATCACCCGCTGGGCGATGGCGTCGGTCA
>CAZTGY010000046.1:7057-12816 GCA_964613445.1 uncultured Chromatiaceae bacterium
CGGTCCCTGGTCACCGTCGTCCCGGGCCTTGTGGTCCTGGGAGGTGGCGAGCGGCAGGATGGCGCCGTCCACGCCCACCATGGCGATGAAGCTCGCTTCCTCGCCGGTGAGGAACTCCTCGATCACGACCCGCGAGCCGGCGTCGCCGAAGCGGCGGTCGCCCAGCATGTCGTTGACGGCCGCGTGGGCCTCCTCCAGCGTCTGCGCGACGACCACGCCCTTGCCCGCCGCCAGGCCGTCAGCCTTGATCACGATGGGCGCGCCGACTTCCTCCAGCCAGGCCCGGGCCTCCTCCAGGTCGGTGAACGACGCGTGGTGCGCCGTCGGGATGCGGTGCCGGACCATGAACTCCTTGGCAAAGGTCTTGGAGCTCTCGAGGCGCGCCGCCTGCTTGCGCGGGCCGAAGCAGCGGAGACCGCTGTTCCAGAAGCGGTCCACGATGCCGGCGGCCAGCGGCGCCTCGGGCCCGATCACGGTGAGGCTCACGTGTTCTTCCTTCGCGAGCTTCAGCAGCGCCTCCACGTCCTCGGCGGCCACGGTCGCGTTGCGCACCTTCGGCTCCAGCGCGGTCCCGGCGTTGCCGGGCGCGACGATGACTTCCTCGATGTGCTTAGACTGGGCCAGCTTCCAGGCCAGGGCATGCTCGCGGCCGCCACCGCCGACCACCAGGATCTTCATGGGGTCGCGCCTGAAGGCGCTCCTACAGCGCGCATGATCAATGCCGGAAGTGCCGCATGCCCGTGAACAGCATCGCGATGCCGTGCTCGTCGGCGGCGGCGATCACCTCGGCGTCCCGCATGGAGCCACCGGGCTGGATGATGGTGCGGATGCCGAAGCTGGCGGCCAGGTCCACGCCGTCCCGGAAGGGGAAGAAGGCGTCGGAGGCCAGGGTGGCGCCGGCCGTCTTCAGGCCCGCTTCCTCGGCCTTCCAGGCGGCGATCCGGACGCTCATCACGCGGCTCGCCTGCCCGGCGCCGATGCCGATGGTGGCGCCGCCCTGGACGAACAGGATGGCGTTGGACTTGACCGAGCGGACCAGCTTCCAGGCCAGCTCGGCGTCGGCACGCTCGGCCGCCGTGGGCTGCCGCTTCGTCACCACCCGCAGCGCGCCAGGCGCCAGCGTGGCCACGTCCGTGTCCTGCACCAGCATGCCGCCTTCCAGCTGCTCGACCCGGAGGCCGGGCGGCAGGGTGGCCCGCAGCGGCCCGGTCTCGAGCACGCGGATGTTGGGCTTGCGGGCCAGGGCTGCGAGGGCGTCGGGCGTGTAGTTCGGCGCGATCATCACTTCGACGAACTGGCGCGCGATGATCGTCGTCGCCAGCTCGCCGTCCACCGTGGCGTTGAAGGCGATGATGCCGCCGAAGGCGGACGTGGGATCGGCGCGGTAGGCCTTCTCGTAGGCATCGGCCACGCTGATGCCGAGCGCCACGCCGCAGGGGTTCGCGTGCTTGACGATCACGCAGGCGGGTGCGGCGAGCGCGCGGACGCACTCGAGCGCGGCGTCGGCGTCGGCGAGGTTATTGAAGGAGAGTTCCTTGCCCTGGTGAAGCTCCGCGCCGACCACGGTGTCCGGCGCGTTGCCAGGCAGCGTGTAGAGGCCGGCGCGCTGGTGCGGGTTCTCGCCGTAGCGGAGCGTGTCGCGCAGCTTCAGGCCGATCGGGTAGCGCACCGGCAGGTCGGTGTCGCCGTCCGCCTCACGGAGCCAGTTGAACACGGCGGCATCGTAGGTGGCGGTGTGGGCGAAGGCCTTGCGGGCGAGATAGCGCCGCGTACCGGTACCCACGCTGCCCGATGACTCGAGTTCCGCCAGCACGCGCTCGTAGTCGCCCGGGTCCACCAGGACGGCCACGAAGTCGTGGTTCTTCGCCGCGGCCCGCAGCATGGCGGGACCGCCCACGTCGATGTTCTCGATCGCATCCTCCCGGGTGCAGCCTGGCCGGCTCACCGTGGCCTCGAAGGGATAGAGGTTGACGACCAGCAGGTCGATGGGGCCGATGCCGTGCTCGCGCATGACGGCGGCGTCCACCTCCCGGCGACCCAGCAGGCCCCCGTGGACGGCGGGGTGCAGGGTCTTGACCCGGCCGCCCATGATCTCGGGAAAGCCTGTGATTTCAGAGACATCCGTGACCGGCAGGCCGGCCTTACGCAGTGCAGCTGCGGTGCCCCCGGTGGAGAGGAGCTCCACGTCGAGCTTGCGCAGGCGCGTGGCCAGTTCGACCACGCCGGCCTTGTCGGACACGCTGATCAGTGCGCGGCTCTTCATCTCTGGGGACGGCCTAGTTGAGGGAGGCACTGCCGCGGCTGCCGCCGCCCCTAGCCCAGCAGCTGGTAGTGCCGGAGCTTCTTGCGCAGCGTGGCCCGGTTGATGCCGAGGATCTCGGCGGCCACGCTCTGGTTTCCCTTGGTGTAGTCGAGGACCGTCTTGAACAGCGGCTCTTCCACTTCGCCGAGGACGAGTTCATAGAGATCACCCGGCCGGTGGCCATTCAGATCGCCAAAATATTTCTGCAGCGCCTCCTCGGTGTGATCCCGAAGGGGACGATTCTTGACCCGAATCGTCGAGGTGCCATTGCGTGCCGGAAGGTGCTTCTTTGTCGAGGTCTTGCTACGCGCGCTCTTGGCCACCGCTCCGCCACTCCTGAAGATGGTTCAACCCCGGCTGCCATGTGGATGGTTCCAGCCACCGAAGTCCTGAGAAGTCAAACAATCCGCTTGTCCCCAACCGGCTTGTCAAGTTTTCGTCGTGGATGCCCGCGAGGGATCATCGATGAATTATTAGCCACTCGCGAGGAAGGAAATCATAGCACGACGAAACGACGCGCTGGGTTTCCGTTCGACGTGTTTGCGCTGCGGTTGATCGCCAGCGCGCGCTGTTGTACGAGCGTGTTCGAGTCGTGCCTGCGGACAACCAGTTGCGCGCGATTCGTGAGGTGAGTTCAGCGCGCGAAGGGCTCGCGGTCTGCCCTGCAAGTGATTCCGTCGCGCCGGCTCATGACGCACACGTCCACGTCGAAGCCCTGCGCGTCGCGGCCCGGATCCTTCAGGCTGATCTCCACGGGGATGAGCGTGCCGGGGCTCACGGGGTCCCGCAGCGGCGCGTTCCGGCCCAGGTATTGCGCCGGCTGGAACACGCGCGAGCCCAGCGGCTCGCCGAACCGGTCGCGCAGCGTGACGCGCACCAGTGGGAGCCCCACTCGGTCGTTGCCGACCACGGCGATGCGGCCGAGGATGTCGAGTGCGCCCGGGCTGCTGCGATCGGCAACGGCCTCCGAGGTGCGCATTTCGTAGGACCGCAGGTCCCAGGCGGGCCAGAGCGGCATGCCCAAGGCCGCGTAGGTCCGCTTCAGGGGTTCCGTGAGGCTGGGGTTCGTCGCCAGCTCGTCGCGCTGCAGGTGAAGCAGCTGAATGACCAGCAGCAGCGCGGCCACGACGCTGCCTGCGGTGTAGGCCCAGTGGCGCCCGGACTCGGCGGGCGGCGGTGCGGGCGGCTCCCAGACGAAGGGCCGGTCTGCCACGGGCAGCTCCCGTCGCGCCGTCAGCGCCGGCCCGGGTTCCAGCGCCGGGCCGCCGGCCGGGGGCAGCTCGGGCACGAAGTCCGGCGGCAGCGGCGCCGGGGCCCGGGTGTCCTCGGGTGCGGGCTCATCCCAGGAGACGTCCGGCAGCGGCAGGTCCTCGGGCGGGACGTCGGGCGTGTCGTGCGGCGGTTCCTCCCGCCGCTCCTGCGGCGGTTCCTCCAGCGGTTCCGGGCGCCCGTCATTGCCGATGACATACACCGGCTCGGGGGCCTCCTCGTCGCTGACCTCCTTCAGTAGCGCCTGCCAGTCGGCGTCGTCGTCGAGCGTCCGCCCGGTCTCGGCCGCCAGGGCCCGGTAGAGGCCGGCCTGGTCCACGGTGTCGGAACCCACGCCGCGTCCCACGTCGGCCGCGGGCTCCGGCGGTCCGGGTACCGCGGGCTCCGGCCCTGCGCTGGACTCAGTCTCAAGCTCCGTCGTGACGGCCTGGATGGCCACTGCGGGCACGGCCGGGGCGGGGATGCCCGCCTCGAAGAAGTTGGACCAGCTGTCTTCCGGGATATCGAATTCCAGGGTGTCGTCGCTGACGGGCAGCGGCCCGGGCCCGGGCCCGGGTTCGGCTTCCGGTGCCGGTTCCGTGGGCAGGACGAGCTGCTGCAGGGTGACGGTGGGCGGCGGCTCGTCGGTCAGCGTGGCGATGGCGTTGAAGGTTGCCGAGCAGTGGCCGCAGCGCACGTAGCCCTCGGCCAGGCGCAACTCGTTGGTGCTGATGCGGAAGACCGTGCCGCACTCGGGGCAGCTCGTGTACATGGTTTCAGTGCGCCGCCTTATTGAGCTACGGGGCCGGCAACGACGCCGGCCAGCAACACCCACCCGCCCTGTTGTTCAGCGACGGCCAGGGTTACCCAGGGACTGAACGCCGCCATGACCTCGGTGGCCTGGTCCGCAAGGATACCGCTCAACGCCACCCGGGTCGCCGGTCCGGCAAATCGCCGCAGCCCGGGCGCCAGTCGCACCAGCGGGCCGGAGAGGATGTTGGCCACCAGCACGTCGAAGGTCGCCATCCGGGATGCCGGCAGCAGGTCGGCAGGCAGGCCGCACGTGAGTCGCGCGGCGCAACCGTTCCGGCCGGCGTTGTCCCGCGTCGCGATGAGCGCCTGGGGGTCGATGTCCACGGCCACGGCCGCGCGGGCGCCGAGCGCCAGGGCGGCGATGGCCAGGATTCCGGAGCCGCAGCCGTAGTCCAGCACCCGCATGCCCGGCAGTGCCTGGGCGTCCAGCCACGCCAGGCACATGGCGGTGGTCGGGTGGGTGCCCGTGCCGAAGGCGAGGCCCGGTTCCAGGAGCAGGCTGATCCCGGCCGGGTCCGGGCAGTCCTGGCCGACAGGGCACACCCAGAGGCGTCGGCCGAAGCGCAGCGGCTTCAGTGACCGGCGCCACTCCGCGTCCCAGTCCCGGTCCGCCACGACCTCGAAGTGCACCGGGCTGCCGGGGAAGGCGGCGGCGACCCTCCGGCGATCGGTCGCCGGCGGCAGCAGCGCCGTGAGCCGGACGGCCCTCCACAGCGGCGTGGCGCCGGGCTCCGGCTCCAGGATTTCCTCCTCGTCAGCGCTCTGGGTCCAGGTGACGAGGGCGCCGAGCCGCTCGAAGGCCTCCTCGGCCTCCGCCACGGCGGCCTGCGGGCAGTCCAGCGCGGCCTGCAGCCAGGTCTCGGCCATGGGCGCCGTCAGACCCTGAGCTTCTTCTCGAGGTAGTGGATGTCCGTGCCGCCCAGCAGGAACGCGGCGTCCTGGCACAGTTCCTGGTGCAGCGGGATATTGGTCTTGATCCCGTCCACGACCATCTCCGTGAGGGCGATCCGCATGCGCGCGACGGCGGACTCCCGGGTGTCGCCGTGGGCGATGACCTTGGCCACGAGGGAGTCGTAGAACGGTGGCACGCTGTAGCCGCTGTAGAGGTGGCTGTCCACGCGGATGCCCGGACCGCCGGGCGGATGCCAGACGTCCACCTTGCCGGGCGAGGGCATGAAGGTGCGGGGATCCTCGGCGTTGATGCGGCATTCCACCGCGTGGCCGCGGAGCGTGAGGTCTTCCTGGCGGAACGACAGCTTCTCGCCGGCGGCGATCTTGAGCTGCTCCTTGACGATGTCCACGCCTGTCACCAGCTCCGTCACCGGGTGCTCCACCTGCACCCGCGTATTCATCTCGATGAAGTAGAACTCGCCGTTCTCGTAGAGGAACTCGAAGG
>CAZTGY010000047.1:0-12722 GCA_964613445.1 uncultured Chromatiaceae bacterium
GAAAAAAACAATAAAAATAAAAAAAAGACGACACATCATCCGCGCCCATCCCCACCGCCCCTTGCCCAGGGGCGGTTTTTTTTGCGCGCCGGTCGGGGCCCGGCGCCGGCGTGTATGCTTCAGGCGATGGGTTGGCTGATCGCTGACGTCGGCGGCACGAACACGCGCTGCGCGCTTGCGCGGGCCGGTGGGGTCGTCGAGAACACCGAGACCTTCGTCAACCGCGCATTCCCCGGCCTCGACCGGCTGCTCGGCGCCTACCTGGGCATGCTGCCGCCCGCGCAGCGGCCCACGGAGGCCGTCCTGGCGATCGCGGCACCCATCCGGGGCGACGAGATCCGCATGGTCAATATCAACTGGACCTTCTCCGTCGCGGACCTGGCGTGCCGGCTCTCCCTGAAGCGGGTCACGCCGCTCAACGACTTTGCCGCCCAGGCCTACGCGCTACCGGTGCTGGGTCCGGCGGATCTCGTGCAGGTGGGCGGCGGGAAGCCCGTGGAGGGCGCGCCGCGGGTCGTCGTGGGCCCGGGCACCGGCCTCGGCACCGCGGGCCTGGTCCGCATCGCCGGCCGCTGGCACGCCATCACCGGCGAGGGCGGCCATGTGACCATGGCCCCGGCCAACGAACGGGAAGCCAGGATCATTGCCCTCGGCCGCGAACGCTTTGGCCACTGCTCCGCGGAACGCGTGATCTCCGGGGCAGGCCTCGCCTTCATCTACACGGCCCTGAACGGCGGCCCGGACCTTGCTCCCGAGGAGGTCGGGGCGCGCATTGCGGCGGGCGAGGAGTCGGCTCTCGACGCGCTGGACGTCTGCTTCCAGCTGCTGGGCACGGTCGCCAGCAATCTCGCGCTCACCTTCGCGGCCTTCGGCGGCGTCTACATCGGCGGCGGTATCGGGCCCCGCTTCCCGCAACAGTTTCACGCGTCCGGCTTTCGCCAGCGCTTCGAGGACAAGGGTCGCTACCGGCCGTTCCTGGCTGACATTCCCACCTGGCTGATCACCGCCGACCAGCCGGCCCTGCGCGGCCTCGCCGCCTTCGCCGAGGCGAATGCCTGACGCACCGCCGGCCCGGCGCTAGTTGGCGTCGTCGACTGCCTCGTCGAGACCGCCCTTGCGAGCCGAGTTCAGGCCTTCTACCGACCGGGCCTTGTCCAGCGACTGCTCCAGGGGAGCACCGATCACGTTATCGTCCATGGATTCGGCCGTGGGTGGCGGCGGACCCGGCGACGGGCTGCAGGCAGCCAGAAGCAGGGGCAGGCAGGTCAACATGGCGCGCACGTTCACTCCTTAGCGGGGCGTGGCCCCGAGCTCGTCGAGAAACAGGCGAAACAAACGGCACAGGGCGGGAAGGTCCGCCACGAGGCGGTGGTCGTCCGGCACCAGGACCACGCGCGCGCCGGCGAGGGCGCCGTAGCGCGTGCTGCCGGACCAGGGCAGCACGTCGTCCTGCCAGCCGTGCACGATGGTGATGCGGCAGGCGGGTGGCGGCGGCAGCGGGATTGCCTCGTAGCCCGGCACGTAGAGTGCCGGCGCCATCAGGAACAAGCCGGCCGCGCCCGCCTCGCTCGCCGCCGCGAGCGCCACATAGCCGCCCATGCTGCTGCCGACCAGGATGGCCGGCGCCGGCTGGGCCCGGCACCAGGCCACCAGCTTGCGCGCCCGGGCCTGCGGATCGGCCATGCCCTGGTAGTCGATGGATTCCACGGCATTCCCCGCGTCCCGCGCGACCTCGGCGAGCGCGCGGATCTTGGTGCCCCAGGGGCCGCTCTCCTGGCCGTGTGAAAAGCACACGACGGTCACGGAGGCCCCCAGATGAGTTCGTCGAGATCCGGCGCCCACTGGAAGTCCGGCAACCTCACGCGCCCGTTCTCCACGGCCACGCCCTCGGCCCGCAGCCTGCTGACCTGGGTGCGGTAGCCGGCCGAGCCCCTGGCCAGGGCGATGCGCCCGCCGGCGGCAATGACCCGGTACCAGGGCAGCTCGAGGGCGGCCGGTGCCTGGCCGAGCGCCCGGCCGACCTGGCGCGCGCCGCGTGGCAGGCCGGCGAGCTTCGCGACCTCGCCGTAGGTGCACACGCGGCCCGCCGGAATGGTGGCGACGACGCGCCAGATGGATTCCATGGCCGCTCTGCCGTCCACGTTGTGCTCAATCAGGGCTCGAGGATCGTCGCCCCGGTGGTCCGGCGCCCTTCGAGGTCCCGGTGGGCACGCGCTACGTCGCGGAGCGGGTAGCGCTGGCCGATGGCGATGCGGACCGCCCCCCTGCCTATCACGTCGAAGAGCTCGCCGGTGCCCTCCTCCAGGTCGGCGCGCGTGGCAATGAAGTCGAAGAGGGACGGGCGGGTGAGGTGCAGGGAACCGCGCTTCGCGAGCTCCATCGGTGAGAACGGCTCGACCGGGCCGGAGGCGTTGCCGAAGCTGACCATCGTGCCGTGCCGGCGCAGGCAATCCAGGGACTGGAAGAAGGTGTCGCGCCCCACGGAATCGTAGACGGCTGCCACGCCGCCGCCGGACATCTCACGCACCTTCCGCACGAAATCCGGGTCACCGGACAGCACGGTCTCTGCGCAGCCGTGCTGGCGGGCGAGCGCCGCCTTTTCTGCAGAGCCCGCGACGCCGATCACCCGTGCGCCCAGCGCGGCGGCCCACTGGCTGACCAGCGTGCCGGTGCCGCCGGCCGCCGCGTACAGCAGCAGCGTGTCGCCGGCCTGCACGCGGTAGCTGCGCCGGAGCAGGTACCAGGCCGTGAGGCCCTTCAGCATCACCGACGCCGCTACATCGTCCGGGATCGCGGCCGGCAGCTTCACGAGCCGGTCGGCAGGCCAGTTGCGGTAACCCGCGTAGGCACCGGGCGGCAGGCCCGCGTAAGCCACCCGGTCGCCGACGGAAAGTCCGCTGACGCCGGTTCCCAGCGCCTCGACCACGCCGGCCGCCTCGGCGCCGATCACGGCGGGCAGCGCCAGCGGATAGAGCCCCGAGCGGTGGTAGGTATCGATGAAGTTCAGGCCAATGGCGGTCTGGCGGATCGCCACTTCACCGGGCGCGGGGGGCAGGCGTGGAATCTCCTCCCACTGGAGGACCTCGGGGCCGCCGAAGCGGTGGATGCGGATCGCCCGGGTTAATGTGTTGTCCATGGGGCCAGTATAATCCGGGCATGCAGAACACAGTCGTGATTGCCGGTGCGGGGCACGCCGCCGGCCAGACCATCGTGTCGCTCCGCCAGGGGGGCTTTGCCGGCCGCATCGTCCTGGTGGGGGAAGAGCCTTACCTGCCCTATCAGCGCCCGCCATTGTCGAAGAAATTCCTGGCTGGCGAGCTGGACGTCCCGCGGCTGTTGCTTCGGCACGAGAAGTTCTACTCGGACCACGCGGTCGACGTGCTCCTCAACACGCGCGTGACGCGCATCGAGCCGGCATCGCGGACCGCGACGTTGTCCACGGGTGACCACCTGGGCTACGACAAGCTGGTGCTGGCAACGGGCAGCCGGGTCCGGGAGGTCAACCTGCCGGGCAGCCGCCTGCCCGGCGTGCACTACCTGCGCACCATCCACGACGTGGACCGCATCCGCGACCATTTCCATCCCGGTGCGTCCCTCGTGATCGTCGGCGCCGGCTACATCGGGCTCGAGGTCGCGGCGGTCGCCGTCACCCACGGCCTGAAGGTCACGGTCGTGGAGCTGGCGGACCGGGTCATGGCCCGGGTCGAGGCGCCGCCCCTGGCGGAATTCATGACCAGGGTGCACCAGCAGGCGGGAGTGGAAATCCGGTGCAACACCGGCGTCCGGTCCTTCGCCGGCGACACCCGGCTCCGGGGCGTGGTCGGCAGCGACGGCGTGGAGATCCCGGCGGACCTCGCCATCGTGGGCATCGGCATCCTGCCCAACGTGGAGCTGGCGGCGGAGGCCGGCATCGTCTGCGACAACGGCATCATGGTTGACGAGTACTGCCGCACCAGCGACCCCGATGTGCTTGCCGTGGGAGATTGCACCAATCACCCGAACCCCCTGCTGGGAAGGCGCCTGCGCCTGGAGTCCGTGCACAACGCCCAGGAGCAGGCCAAGACGGCGGCCAACACGATCCTGGGCCGCCTCGAGCCCTATGCGCAGGTGCCCTGGTTCTGGTCCGACCAGTACGACCTGAAGCTGCAGATCGTGGGCCTCTCGTCCCGGTCGGAGCAGGCGGTGATTCGTGGTGACCCGGAGTCCCGGTCGTTCGCGCTCTTCTTCCTCGACGACGGGCGCCTGACGTCCGTCTACGCCGTCAATCACCCGCGCGAGTTCATGCTGTCGAAGAAGCTGATCGCCCTGAATGCACGGCCCGACCCCGCGCTGTTGCGCGACACCACCGTCCCCTTCAAGGAAATTGCCGAGGCGCTCGAGCGCTAGCGCGTCGCGACGGGTGGCGGATTTGCCTTGATGGCTATGGCCCAGTCGGGGCCTGGCCGGCCCGAGTCGGGCGGGGCGGGATAAAGCAGTTCCCGGGTCTCGCCGGCAAAGCCGGCGTAACGCCCCGACGCGCCGGTCACGCCTGCAGGATCCCCGAGAGGGGGTGGGGCAGTCACTGCGTACGACGGCTCCATCAGCTCCCGGTCACCGCCGGCGAGTCGGGCAAAGAACGTGTCCCGGGCCACCTCCCAGTAATTGCTGTAGGTGTTGGCAAAGACGCTGCCTTCGCCGGGCCAGAAGATGCTCCAGTAGTCATTGGTGCCCAGCTGCGCGCGCCACAGGGAGTTGTCGTCGGCTATGGCCGACACCTTCACGGCCAGGGCCGCCGGCGTGCCCTCACCGGCCGGCAGTACGACGATGCCGATGCGGACGTTGGCCAGGGCGGGGTCCATCAGGGCCACCTCCCGGTTGCGGCGGCCCACGCCGAGAAGGTCGGCGACGCCGCCCTCGATGCCCCGGTATTCGTCCCAGCGGTAGGCCTTGAAGGGTGACAGGTCCGCGGGCAGCGGCGGCAGGCCCCGGAACCAGGCCAGAGGGTTCCCCAGCACGAGGCAGGCGCCGGCCAGGACGCCCAGGACCAGTCCGAGTACCACGATCAGCGCCCGCGCCATCAGTTGGCCCCGACGGTGATGGTGGACAGCAGGATCCGGCCACGGGTGCTGCCGTCGGCAATCACCTCTTCCAGGTCCCAGGTTTCGGTGAAGCTGCCGCGGAGACCGGCAAACTCGCTGGTGCCACGCAACACCTTGCCCGTCGTCGCCGGCCCGTCGCCCTCGGGGCCTGGCGCGGTGATCCGGACGCGCGGCCGGTCGGTCCAGGACGCCGCGGCCTGCGCCGGCGCCAGGGCCACGCTGCCCTCGGCCGCCAGGCTTTCGCGTACGGTGGTGTCCTGCACATCGCTCTGCGCGAGGAACAGCGCGCCGCGGCTGGGGATCACCAGCAGCCAGTTGGTCGCTGACCGGCCCGGGTCGGCAATGGCCCCGCCGGTTCCGGCCAGCCGGCCGGCAACGCCGATGACGTTGTCCTCCGCGTCGCGGAGGCGAAACAGTTCTGCGCTGACGCGCCGTCCGGCGCTGTCCTCCAGGACGGCGGCGCCGACCGCAGCGGCAGCCGGCAGTCCGGAGCCCTTCTCACCGGGCCGCGCGATGCGGTCTTCCGGCCAGTGAATGACGAATTCCTCCTGCCGCCCGCCGTCAGCCGGGACGCTGGTGATGGAGCGATAGCGGACGTGCCGGGGCAGCGGCCAGAGGGTGGCCGCAACGGCGACTGCCAGGAGTCCCGCGACGAACGCGACGACAAACAGCCGTTTCATGATCGGGCCCCACCCGCTGGCCGGCAGTGGCGCAAAGTGTAATCGCTCATGGGAGCCTACGCGAGATAACGCGCCAGGTAGTCGTCGAAGGGCACTGCATCGGCCGCCTCGAGCTCCGCCTGCTTCACGAGGGAAGTGCGGGCCTCGGCTTCCAGCAGTTCACGATGCCGGTTCAATTCAGGCGCGAGCGAGCGGAAGTAATCCCGCGTTCGCCCCGCCAGCTCCAGTCCGTAGGCAGCCAGCGTCTGCCCCTCAGTGCGGAGTTCCCGCAGGATAGCCGCCGACGGCGTGCGCTCCGGGTCGTCGACGGCCTGCAGATGGTAGCGGATGGCCTCGACGTGGCCCTGCTGCTCGCCGGGATCGATCAGGCGGGCAACCTGGACCATGTCGTTGCAGATGCGGGCTGCCCATTCCCGCAGGGGCACGCTTTCGTCGCCGCGGACCAGTTCAAGGCCGGGCTCCCGGCCCCGCCGTGCCACCAGCCCGTGGTTGCGGTCGATTCGTTCCTGCTCTTCCACCGAGAGCGGCGGGCTCGACTGCAGCAGGCAATAGATCAGGAACACCTCGAGGAAGCGGAGCTGGCGCTGATTGATGCCGACGGGATCCCAGGGACTGATGTCGAGGGCCCGGAGCTCGATGTACTGGACGCCACCGCGACGGAGGGCGGCCGTTGGCCTCTCGCCCGGGCGCGTGACGCGCTTCGGCCGGATGGTGCTGTAGAACTCGTTCTCGATCTGCAGCTGGTTGGCGTTCAGCTGCCGGTATTCGCCGGCGACCTTGACGCCTATGCGCTCGAACTCGGGCCGCGGCGCATGGGTGGCCTGGTAGAGGTCCCGCACGTACTCCTCGAGGCTGTTGGCAGACACCACCAGATTGGCCTGGGCACTGTTGCGATAGCCGAGGTCACTCATGCGCAACGACGTTGCCCAGGGACCGTACAGCGTGCCCGCGTCGAGCTCCTCCAGGTGGGTGGGCCCGCGGCCGCGAACGAAGCTCTTGCACAGCGCAGGCGAGGCACCGAACAGGTAGAGCAGCAGCCAGTCGAGCCGGCGAACGTTGCGGACGGCCCCCAGGTAGGTCGCCGACCGGAAGGCCTGCAGGTCGCCGCTCTGCCCTTCCAGCTCCTGGTAGAGGGGCCAGAACGCATCCGGCAGGGAGTAGTTATAGTGAATCCCAGCTATGGCCTGCATGATCCGCCCGTACCGGTGGCCGAGCCCCAGGCGGTAGATCGTCTTCATCCGGCCGATGTTGGACGATCCGTACCGGGCGAGGGGCACATCGTCGTCGCTGCCGATCGCGCACGGCATGCTGAGCGGCCAAAGCAGCTCGTCGCCAATGCGCTCCATGACAAACTGGTGAACGTCGCAGAGAAACTGGATCGTCTCCCAGTTGGTCAGCTGCGGTGGCGTGACGAACTCCAGCAGTGCCTCGGAGTAGTCGGTGGTGATGTACTCGTTGGTAAGCGCGGAGCCGAGCGCCGGGGGATGTGGCGTTCGTGCAAGCTGTCCGGCCGGCGTGATGCGCAGGCACTCCCGTTCGACACCCCGCTGGCCGCCCCGCACGAGGCCGGCCATCTCGGGTGCCGAGAGGTGCTTCAGTCGGGTCTCCAGCAGCTGTCCCAAGGGCCGGGTCCTGGATTGGCGGGGTGGGCAGATTACACGGTATCGCGAAGCTGGCGACACCACGGGGCGGACCGTCGCTACGGCCGGCCCGGCGGGTGGAACCCCCGGCCCGCCAGCGGGTCGAATCTGCGGTGCGCAGCCATGCTATAAAAAGTGCCATGCCCGCCCCCGGCGCCCGTGCCCGCCCCCTGGACCGACGCCTGATCACCGCCACGCTGGCGCTGCTGCTCCTTGCGACCACGCCGGCGCTGGCCTTCCGCTGTGGCAACAAGATCGTGAGCGAAGGCGACCACTACTCCAAGGTGCTCAAGTACTGCGGCGAACCCGTCGGGGTGCAGGAACGCGTGATCTACCGGGAAGGCGTGACGCGCCCGCGCTTCCGGGCCGAGGGCCCGAACGGCCTGCCCTACGACCAGGAAGTCCTGCGGTACGACCGTTCCTACGTGGAGGTGCTCGTCGAGGAATGGACCTACAACTTCGGTCCCCGCCGGCTCATGCAGCTCGTGCGGTTCGAGAACGGCTTCGTCGTCGAGGTCGATCGCCTGGGCTACGGCTACCGGGAGTAGGAGCGCCTTCAGGCGCTCCTACATCAGGAACTGCCGCACGAGGTAGTCGTCGGACCAGGTCCGCAGGCGGTAGTCGAGCAGGAACCCGCAATGGCCGCCCCACCGGGATCGATCGACGGTGAGGCCGGCAGGCCGCGCCAGGCGCGCGGCCGAGTCGGCGGGAATCACCGGATCGTCGTCGGCCAGCAGGATCGACGCGGGCACGTCGAGCCCGGCCAGGCGCTCGCCAGTGATCGCGTAACCCCTGAGGTAACTGACGAGGTCGGGGAAATCCGTGTAGCGCGTTACGAAGAACTCCGTCATTTCGCGCAAGGACCGGAAGCGGCTGAGCGGTCCGAAATCGTAGTCGTCGGGAAACGCCCTGGCCTTGCGCTCGAGGGAGCGACGCCACTTGCTCAGGAAATACTGCCGGTAGATCACCGACCCGGAGTCCAGCGCCTCCATGGTCTCCTCCGGGTCCAGCACCGGGCAGATCGCGACGACCCTGGCGAGGCCCAGGGCCGGGCCCTCCGCCGCCGCGATGCGCAGGGCGAAGTTGCCGGAGAATCGGTCACGCACCCAGCGGACGGCGTCCAGCATCTCGTCGAGGCGGCAGGAGTGAAAGATGCCGCGGTTCAGGTGCTGGGAATCGCCGTGATCCCGCATGTTGATGCGCACGATCCGGAAGCCCTCCCGCCACAAGCGGTCGGCGCCGGAGACGACGTGGAGGGAGCGGGAGCTACCCTCCCAGCCGTGCAGCAGGATCGCCACGCGGCCGTTTGGGTCCCGGGGGGGCGTGTGCTGAGCCGTCAGCCGCACGCCATCCCTGCACCCGATGACCAGGTCCTCGGCCGACGCTAGCAGGCTGTCGGCCTTCCCCAGCACCATCCTGCGGCGCCAGCTGCTGTTCGCCAGCGCCGCCTGCACGTCTGCGTGCCGCAGCAGTCGCGGCGGGGTGAAACCGGTCGGCATCATGCTGCGCTACTTCGCTGTCACTCGGTCGCCGGTTTCGCGGCAAGCAGCACGTCGACCCGCTGGATCTGCCGGGCGACGAGGTTCCACTCGCCCGCCGACAAGCCGTCGGTCACCAGCGGATAGGGCACCAGGGGCCGGGAATTCCCGAGCGGCTCGATCTCCACCCGGATTGGCCCGCCACTCACGCCAAGCTCGGCCAGGTAGTTCGCAAAGGCTACCGACTGGCGCGCGGATTCCGCCCGGGCCTCGTCCGGGGCCAGCCCGACGCGCTCACAGCGGGATAGCGGCAGGTCGTCGGCGGCCATCGCCCAGGACCCGTCACTGGCGCGCCGCATGCAGAAGTCGCCGACATGGCCCTCGAGACGCACGGTGCCGCGAAAGTCCGCTTCCCGCAGGCGGTCGAGAAGGCCGGTGAGCTTGCCGAGCCGCACGTCGTCAAAGGGCAGGGCGTCGGGCGGATAGCCGGCGCCCTGGCTCTCGCTCCACTCGAGTGCAGCGGCCACGCCTGCCGACCCCGCATCCGCGCCGCCGGGCTGGGGCTCCGCCCGCACCCGGGCGGGACGGGCCGCCAGGCTGTTGGCCTCCACGACGTCGCCAGCGCGCAGCGCATTCAGCTCGGCGAGCAGGCCCATGTTCTGCCGGGTGACCGCCCGCCACTTCGTTTCCGAATCCAGGTGCAGCCAGACGAAGGTCGCCGCGACGGCCGCGAGCGTGGCGATCAGCGCGCCGGCCGGCCAGAACGGCACGCGGTTCACCGCCCGCCCAGGCTCGCCGGCCGGCGGCAGGCGCTCGATCAGGACGCGGCTCACCGTCGTCTCGAGGTCGGCACGCAGCGCGCGATTGTGATCAGCCAGCATTTCCTGGAGCCAGCGGTGGAGATCGGACCAGTCGGCGGGCGCGTTGACCGACTCCACGCCCTGGAGCCCGGGCACGTCGCTCGCCCGCCTCGCCGGCAGGGGCGGCACGTCGCCCGGAAGGAGGTGCAGTGAACGGAGCACTTCCCGCACTTCGACAGGCTTGATCTGCTTGGGCAGGACGCCCACGGCGCCGAGCGCCCGGGCCTGCCCGACGTACAGCTCGCCGGACTGGGAGGTGTACATCATGACGGGAATGGTGGCGGTGGCCGTGTTTTCCTTGATGGCCTTCACCGCCTGGAAACCATCCTTTCCCGGCATCATGTGATCCATGAAGATCACGTCCGGCCGGTGGGCGGCGAGGTATTCGAGCGCCGCCTCTGCCGACTCCGCCGTCTCGACCCGGAGCTCGTGGTCCGCCAGCATGCGCCGGAGCCCCTCGCGGGCAGTCCGGGAGTCGTCAACGATCAGCGCGCTTCTCTGGGCCACCCGGCCATTCTAAACCGCGCCCGCACCCCGGCGGACGTGCGCCCGCCCACAGTTGGCGGAAGCCCGCTATGCTAGGGGCCTTCGAGGGCCTAATAGCAAGAATGAAGCCCCGCACAAGCCCACATCCAGCAGCTGCCGGCCTGGCTCTCGCCGGTTGCAGCCCGGCACTGGCCGCCGACGCCGGCGCCGTGACGCCCGTCGTCCTGCTCGCCGTCCTGCTCGGCCTGCTGGTGGCATTCGTCGTGCTGGCGCTCCTGCTGCGCACCCGGGTGGCCCGGAGCCAGCACGCCATCAACGAACTGACGGGGGCCGTGGAGCGGCTGACCCAGGGCGACCTCAGCCTCGGCATCGATATGCCTGGCACGGGCGACGGGCAGGCGCTCGCGGAGGCCCTGGAGCGCCTGCGCCTCAGCCTGCGGACCTCGGCGAGTTCCCGTGAGTACCTGAGCCAGGTGCTTGCCAGCATGAGCGACGCCGTCGTCCTGACACGCATGGACGGCTCGATTGCGCAGGCAAACCCGGCGGCCGAGCGGCTGCTGGGACAGGGGGCCGCCGACCTGCGCGGCCAGTCGCTGGTGAACCTGGTGGCGGAAAGCCAGCGCGCCTCGTTCACGCTGGCCGACACCAGATCCCGGACACGGGAGATCGCCCTGGTAAACGCGGCCGGCGAGGAAGTGCCCGTGTCGTACACCTGCGCCGAGATCACGGCCAATGAGCCGGCCCTGCACGGGTATGTCATCACGGCGCGCAACATCAGCGAGCGCAAGATGGCGGAGCAGCGGATCCGCTATCTCGCGCGCATAGACTCGCTGACGAAGGTACCTAACCGCATGCAGTTCCAGCACCTGCTGCAGCGGGCGATCGCGCGGGCCCGCCGCGGCAACCACCGGCTGGCACTGGTCTACCTGGACGTCGACAAGTTCAAGGAGATCAATGACACCTTTGGCCACACGGCCGGCGACCTCTGCCTGGAGACGCTGACGGACCGGCTGCGGAGCATACTCCCCGACTCCTCCGTGATTGGCAGGCTGGCTGGTGACGAGTTCGGGGTGATCCTCGACAACCTCGACCCGGCGCGGAACCTGCGGGCGGAGGTGGTGGCAACCGCCCGCTTCCTTCAGGAGACGATCACCGAGCCGCTGCATTACCAGGGCCACCAGCTGTATCTCAGCACGAGCGCAGGCATCGCCCTGTACCCGACCGACGGCAACAACGTCATCGACCTCATCCGCAATGCCGATGCAGCCCTGTACCGAGCCAAGCGCCAGGGCGGTGGCGCCCTCGAGGTGTACCACACGGACATGAATGCGGCGGCCGTCGAGCGGCTCATGCTGAAGAGCCGGCTGCGCAAGGCCTTCGAGAAGAACGAGTTGCGGGTGCACTACCAGCCGAAGGTCGACCTGCGCGACGGCTCGATCGCCGGGGCCGAGGCGCTGGTCCGCTGGGAACTGACCGACCGGGGCATCGTGCTGCCGTCCGAGTTCATCCCCCTCGCCGAGGAAAGCAACCTCATCCTGCAGATCGGCGAGTGGGTTCTCGACCGCGTGTGCACCGACTACCGGAGCTGGGCGCTGACGCCGGCGCGGCCAGGCCGCGTATCGGTGAACCTGTCGCTGCGCCAGCTGAAGCAGCGGGACTTCATAAGCCGCGTCCAGGCCATCTATGCCAAGCACGGCGTGGCGCCGGACCTCCTGGAGCTGGAGATCACGGAAACGACGCTGATGGAGGATCCCAAGCGGACCCTGCACCTGCTCCACGAACTGCACCGCCTGGGGCTGCGCCTGGCCATCGACGACTTCGGCACCGGGTATTCCTCCCTGAGTGCGCTCCAGCAGTTCCCGATCAGCACGCTCAAGATCGACCAGTCCTTCGTCCAGAACGCCACCACCGACCACGACCAGGCGACGATCGTGGCGCTGATCATCGAGATGGGGCACAGCCTGAAGCTCGAGGTCGTTGCCGAGGGCGTGGAGTCCGAGGAGCAGCTGCGCTTCCTGCGGGCGCTCAAGTGCGACTACGCCCAGGGGCTGCTCTTTGGCCGCGCCATGGCTGCCGACGACTTCCGGGACCTGGTCATCGACCAGGGTAGCGGCGCCGGGCGGTACCGCCCCCTGTTCGCCCGGGGCTGACGCTGCGGCATAATTTGTCCCTCATCACACCGGAGCCTTCAACATGCGCCGCCCCAATCCCCTTGCCCCGATGGTCCTGGCAGCCTTCCTCGCGCCTGCCGCCCAGGCCGCCTGCGAATACCCCGCGGAAGTGAAGATCCCCGACGGCAAGAGCGCCACGCAGGAAGAGATCACGGCCGCCAGCACGACCGTGAAGAAGTACCTCGCCGACATGGAGGCCTACACGGCCTGCCTCGACGCCGAGGTTGCCGCCGTGCCGGTCGAGCAGCAGACGCCCGAGGTGAAGGCCATGCACGTCAAGCGGTACAACGCCGCCGTGGATGCCATGGAAGCCACCGCCAACGCCTTCA
>CAZTGY010000048.1:0-4229 GCA_964613445.1 uncultured Chromatiaceae bacterium
TCGCCCTGGGTGACGCTGATGTTGGAATCGGGCGTGACCACCGTCTCGCCGTTCTCGCTGAAGGGTTGCGGCTGGCTCACGTTGAAGTCCTCAGTGATCGACACGACCAGGGAGCCGTGGGACACCGCCGCGGGCGAGACGTGCACGCTGGAATTGATCACCACGGTGCCGGTCCGCGAGTTCACGATCACGCGGGCCGGGGCGTCGCCGGGCTTCACCTCCAGGTTCTCGAGCGTGGAGATCAGCGAGATGCGGTCGGCCTGGGTGGCCGGCGCCCGGACCTGCACGGACATCGGATCGCGCGCCTGGGCCGTGCCGGCGCCCAGCAGGCCATTGATGGTCTCCGCCAGCCGCGCCGACGTCGTGAAGTCCGGGCGGTGCAGGTTGAGGGTCAGCAGCTCGGCGTCGCCGATGACCGTCAGCACCTCGCGCTCGACGGTCGCGCCATTCGGGATGCGACCGACGCTCGGCACGTTGATGGAGATCCGGGAGCCGTCCTCGCCCGACAGGCCCAGGCCGCCCACGGCCAGGTTCCCCTGGGCCATGGCGTAGACCTGGCCGTCGAGGCCCTTCAATGGGGTAATCAGCAGCGTGCCGCCGCGCAGGCTCTTGGCATTCGCGATGGACGACACCGTCACGTCGATCCGCTGGCCGGACTTGGCAAAGGCCGGCAGGTCGGAGTGGACGGCCACGGCCGCGATGTTCTTGAGCTGCAGGTTGGTGCCGGGCGGGATGCTCACCCCGAGGCGCTCCAGCATGCTGATGAGGCTCTGCGCGGTGAATGGCGCCTGGGTGGTCTGGTCGCCCGTGCCGTCGAGGCCCACCACCAGGCCGTAGCCCACCAGCTGGTTCTGCCGGACGCCGGCCACTTCTGCCAGGTCCTTGATGCGGTCGGCACGGGCCGGCGCCATCTGCAGGGCCAGGGCCAGCATGGCCCCGGCCAGCAGGAAGAGGGTGTGGCGGCGGATCTGTTCGCGTTGCTTGCGCATGATCGTGGTGGTCCTCATTCCGTCAATCGTCAGAGCGGCCAGAGCTTCATGAACAGCCGGGCCAGCAGGCCCTGCCGGTTCGAGTCCGCCAGGGTGCCCTTGCCGCTGTAGGTGATGCGCGCATCGGCCACCTTGAAGGAGGGCACCGAGTTGTCGGCGGCGATGTCGACGGGCCGCACGATGCCGCTGATCTGCACGAACTCCTCGCCCTGGTTCAGGGTCAGCCACTTCTCACCGCGCACGAGCAGGTTGCCGTTCGGGTAGACGTCTGCCACCGTCACCGTGATGTTGCCCTCGAGCCGGTTGCTCTGGCTGCTGTTGCCCTGGCCCGCGAATTCCTGCGTGGTCTGCCATTCGTTGTTCAGTATCTCGTCGCCGTTCAGCGTCACCGGACCGCCCCCGAGGATCGGGAAGCCGGTGTCGATGCTGCTGTCCTTGCTGGCGTCGGTGCTGGCGCTCTTCGAGGCCTGGGTGCGCTCCGCCAGCCTGATCGTGACGGTGTCGCCGACCCGGCGCGCCTTGACGTCATCGAACAGGGACAGCCCGAGCGCCGGCTGGTAGATCGTGCCGCTGGTGACGGGCGGCGCCACGTGCGCCGGCACCGGCGCAGGCGGGTAGCTGCCAGGCTGCGCGCTGAACGGCACCGTGGAGCAGGCGTTCAGGGCGAGCAGGGCGACGGCGGCGACGCTGATGTGCTGGTTCATGGCGATCACAGGTTGTTGTTCAGGTACTGGAGCATCTGGTCGCTGGTCGCGATGGCCTTGGAGTTCATCTCGTAGGCCCGCTGCGTCTCGATCATGCTCACGAGCTCCTCCACCACGTTGACGTTGGAGCCCTCCAGGGACCCCTGCTCCAGCGTGCCGAGCCCATCCAGGCCCGGGTCACCCACCTGGGGCGAGCCGCTGGCCGCGGTTTCCAGGTAGAGGTTCTGCCCCTTGGGCTGGAGGCCCGCGGGATTGATGAAGTCGGCCAGCTGCAGCGTGCCGAGGCTCGTGGGCGACGTCTGGCCGGCCAGCGTGGCCTCCACCGTGCCGTCGAGCCCGATCGTGATCGACTGGGCATCACTCGGAATCGTCAGCGACGGCTGGATCTCGTAGCCGCTCGCCGTGACCAGGCGGCCCTCCGAGTCGACCTTGAAGGAGCCGTCCCGGCTGTAGGCGAGGGTGCCGTCGGGCTGCAGCACCTGGAAGAAGCCGCGACCCTGGATCAGCACGTCGAGCGCGTTGCCGGTCTGCAGGGCCGAGCCCTGCGTGAAGGACTTCTCCGTCGCCACCACCCGGACGCCGGTGCCGGTGGAGAGGCCCGTCGGGCTCTCGGTGTTCTGGGAGGTCGAGCCGCCGGCCTGCGTGACGTTCTGGTAGAGCAGGTCCTCGAACACGGCCCTGCCGCGCTTGAAGCCCGTCGTGTTGACGTTCGCGAGGTTGTTCGACACGACCGACATGCGCGTCTGTTGCGCGTCGAGTCCGGTCTTGGCTACCCACAATGCTTCCATGGTCGTTTCTCCTGGATCAATCAGTTGCGCGAATGGCCGTGCGTCAGCCGTTCATGCGGATGAGGCGCGAGCTGGCGCTGTCGAGTTCGTCGGCGGTGTTCATGGCCCGGACCTGCATCTCGTAGTGGCGGGACATCTCGATCATTTCGGCGAGGGCCTCTGCGGGGTTCACGTTGCTGGATTCCAGCTGGCCCGACGCCACGCGGACCGACGGGTCCGGCGCCGCGGTGCTGCCGTCGCGCAGGTTGAACAGCCCGTCGCCGCTGCGAACCAGTTCCGTCGCCGGCGGATTGACCAGCCGGAGCCGGTCGACCTGCACCAGCGTCTCCGCCGTCTGTCCCTGGGGGATGATCGAGATCTGGCCGTCGTCGCCGATGAAGAGCTTCTCGAAGGGCGGGAGGCTTACCGGCCCGCCGTTGCCGCGCACGGGCTGGCCCGTCGACGTCTCGAGGATGCCGTTGGTGCTGACCCTGAGGTTGCCGTTGCGCGTGTAGGCGTCGTTGCCCTCCGCGTCCTGGACGACCAGCCAGCCTTCGCCCTGGATCGCGATGTCGAGGTCGCGGCCCGTGGCCTGGGCCTGGCCCTGGCGCGAGTTCCAGAGTTCCGGCTGGCGCACCGTGTTCACCCGGGTTGGCAGTCCGGCCCCGGGTATGGGCGCGCTGTCCAGGACGTTCCGCATCGCCCGGAAGCCCGTCGTCGAGATGTTGGCCAGGTTGTGGCTGGTCGTGGCCTGAGCGCGCATGGCTTCGCGGGCGCCCGACATCGCCACATAGATGAGCTTGTCCATGGTGTGCTCACTCGTTCCTTACCCGGGTTAACGGATGTTGATGATCGTCTGCGCGAGGGTGTCCAGCGTCGAGATCACCTGCGCGTTGGCCTGGAAGAGCCGCTGCGACGTGATCAGCCGCACGAGCTGCTCCGTGAGGTCCACGTTGGAGGACTCGAGGGAGCCGGACTGCAGCAGGCCGAAGTTCGATTCCGTGGCCTCGCCGCGCTGGGCCACGCCGGAGCTGAACGTCTCCTGGAAGGACGTGTCGCTGACCTTCTGCAGGCCCTCCGGGTTCGAGAAGTTGGCGAGCGCCACCTTGCCCAGGGTCTCCGACTGGCCGTTCGAGAAGCGGGCGAAGACGACGCCCGTCTGGTCGATCTCGATGCCGCGGAGCCGCCCTTCGGCCTGGCCGTCGGGGTTGATGCTGTTCACCGTGAAGTTCTGGCCGTACTGGGTGGTGGCGCCGAGCTGCAGGGCGACCGTCAGCGGGTTCGCGCCGTTGGTCAGCGGCACCGTCACGGCCGGGATGTTGCCGCCTACGGGCGTGGCGATCGTGCCGGTTGCATTGAAGCTGAATGGCTCGGCCCCTCCCACCAGGTTCCCGTCGAGCGTCTGGTTCACGTTCCAGCCGCCGGCCGTCTTGGTGAAGAAGTAGGTGGCGGTGTGGGACACGCCGAGGGAGTCGAACAGCACCGTCGACGTGCTGTGGTTGTAGGTCTGCGGGTCGTTCGGATCGAACGCAAGGCCCGTCGGGGTCGCATTGGCCGGCAGGTTGATGTTCATGTCGACGATCGTGCTGGCCTCGGGAGGCGCGGTGTCTGCCGCGATCACGAGGTCGCTGAGCTGGCCCTGGTTGAAGCCGTTCGTGCCCGGGACCGGCGCGTAGATCTGCAGGCGCTCGCCCTCGGCGTTCTGCACGACTCCGGTCGCGTCGAGGCCGAAGGCGCCGACGCGGGAGTAGAGCAGGCTGCCATTGTCG
>CAZTGY010000048.1:4239-11448 GCA_964613445.1 uncultured Chromatiaceae bacterium
CGCTGATCGCGAGATCGAGCTGCCGGGCCGTGATGTCCACGTTGCCCTGCGTGAACTCCTGGCGGACGTCCGTCAGGCGCACGCCGTTGCCGATGCCGACCGAGTCGCCCGAGAACACGTCGGCGAACTCGCCGCGCGAGCTCTTGAAGCCCGTAGTGTTGGCGTTGGCGATGTTGTTGGACGTGATCTGCAGGTCCGTCGACGCCGCGTTGAGGCCGCTGAGTGCTATCTGGAATGACATTTCTTCAATCTCCTTACATGACTGCCTTGACCTGGGAGAGGCGCACGGTGGCGCCGCTGTCGGTCCGGATTTGTGAGCCGCTGCCGTCGCCCGCGAGCGTGACGCTCTCGACCTTCGACGCGAGATACGTGGTGAGTGCCGTGCTGGTCGTGCCGCTCTCGATGGCCGCCGTGAACCTGTAGCGGCCCGCCGGGGCCGGCTGGCCATTGGCCAGCGTCCCGTCCCAGGTGAAATTGCTGAGCCCGGCCTGCTGCGTGCCGAGCGGCAGCTCGCGCACCAGTTCGCCGGCATTGCTGTAGACGCGAACCACGGCCGTGGAGGTGCCGTAGGGCAGTTCCACGGCGCCGCTCATGGGCTTGGAGCCGGAGAACGCGCCGCTGCTGGCTTCCGTCAGTACCGTCCTGCCGACCATCGAGGCGGCCTGCAGCGCCTGCCCGGAGTTGAAGGCGTCCGTCAGGCCCCCGATGGACTTGGACATGTCCGCAATGCCCGAGACGGTGCTGAACTGGGCCATCTGCCCGATGAACTCGCCGTTCTCCATGGGCTTCAGCGGGTCCTGGTTCTGGAGCTGGGTGATCATCAGCGCCAGGAAGTCTTCCTGGCCCAGCTCCTTCTTCGCCTTGTTCTTCGCCGATGACGCCAGCTGCAGGCTGGCGAGATCCAGGTCGGTGTTGTTCGAGGTGATGGACGTCACGGGTTACTCCTTACTGGCCGAGGGACAAGGTCCGCAGCAGCAGTTCCTTGGACGTGTTGAGGACCTCGACGCTGTTCTGGTACGAACGCGAGGCAGAAATCATGTTCACGAGCTCGTCCACCGGATTGACGTTCGACATGTAGACGTAACCGTCGGCGTCCGCGAGCGGGTTGCCCGGGTCGTGGACCCTGGCCGGCGGTGCCGTGGTCTCCACCACGCCGGCGACCCGCACGCCCGCGCTGGCCGGGTCCATCCCGGCCGAGTTGTCCATGACGGTCTGGAACACCGGCTGCCGGGACCGGTAGGCCGCCTCGGCGCTGCTGGCCACGGTGTTGGCGTTGGCCAGGTTGCTCGCGGTGGTGTTCAGCCGGGCGGACTGGGCGCTCATGGCCGAGCCTGCGATGTCGAAAATCCTGAAGAGGCTCATGCTCAGCGACCTCCGGTGATGGCATCGCGCAGCCCGCGGATGCGGGATGACAGGAAGGTGAGGGTGGCCTGGTAGCGCACCGCGGTTTCGGCGATGGCCGCGTTCTCCTTCTGGGAGTCCACGGTATTGCCGTCCAGGCTGGGCTGGTCGGGCACCCGGTACAGCGGGTTGGTGGTGTTCGGTCCGGCGCCGCCCGCCTGGATGTGCCCGGAGCGGGTGGCCGCCATCGGCAGCTCGCCGCCCGGCTGGGACGCATTCGCCATGGCCGAACGGAAGTCGATGTCCCGCGCCTTGTAATTGGGCGTGTCCGCATTGGCCACGTTGTCGGCCAGCAGCTCGAGGCGCTGGTTGGCGAGCCCCAGCACCCGGCTGTGCAGGTCGAACTGTGCGTTGATGTTGAGTGCCATTGCCTGTTTCCGCCTCGTGGCCTGTCGTCGTCGTGCCTCAGGCCGGTCTATGCAAGCGACGTGCCAGCCCGCTGTCCGATCGGTGTGTCCCGCCGGGATGTTCCGGAAGCGGCAAGGGCTGGCCGCCCGACCGGCAGATCGCTGCCGGAAATACCCGCAGCCAACCGGCCGATCGCGGGCACGCTTCTTGCAATTCCCGGGCCATGGACTCTCGAAAGACGTCGAACTGGCTGTGCATGGGCGTGCTGCTGGGCGCTGGCGTGCTGGCTGCAACCGGCGTGCGGAGCGCCACGGTGTGGCAGGACCACGCGGCGATCCGGGAAGCGGCGGAAGCAGCGGCGCAGAAGGCGGTACCGGGCCCGGCGGCCGTGGTGGCCGACAGCCCCGATCCGCGGCTGCGCCTGCCGGAATGCCCGGAGCCACTGACCGCGACCGTCCCGGCGAACGGGGTGCGGTCCGCGCGCTTCACGGCCGAGGTCCGCTGCGACGGAAGCAGCCCGTGGCGCCTCTACCTGCCGGTCCGGGTCACGTCGATCCGCCCGGTGGTGGTGGCGAGCCGGGCCCTGGCCCGTGACACGGTTTTGGCGCCCGGTGACGTCCGGTTGGCGGAATCTGCGCCCGGATCGCTGCCGGCGGGGGCGCTGCACGACACCGGCCTGGCCGTGGGGCGGCGCCTGCGCCGGCCCGCCGATGAAGGCCAGGCCCTGACGGCGTCCCTGCTGGTGGCCCCGACGCTGGTGCGGCGCGGGCAGGAGGTCACGGTCGAGGCCCAGGCCGGCGGGCTGCAGGTCCGCATGGCCGGGGTGGCCCAGGGGGATGGTGCCCTGGGCGACATTATTGAAGTGGAGAACGGGGCTTCCGGAAGAATCGTCCAGGCAGTCGTCCGTTCTGCGAAGTCGGTCGAGGTGTTGCTGCGTTAGCGCACCTATATTCAGGCCCTCAAGTTCCCGGCGCGGGTGCCGACAGGAACCGCAGGGCCGGACTCAAGGGGCTCTGGTTCTGGCGCGGGCTGTTTGGTGGAGAGCGGGCAATGGCGGACAAGATTACTGGCTACGGCAGGAACGGCGTTGACATAACGTCGACCCGGTCCCGCGCGTCCGTCAGGAACGAGCGGGCGGCCGACAGCGACAAGGCGGAGTCCGGCAGTCGCACCGACGGCGCGGACGCCTCGAGCCAGGTCCGCCTGACCGACACTGCCGCCAACCTCAAGCAGATCGAGACCCGGCTCGCCGACGTGCCTGACGTGGACCGCAAGCGGGTGGAAACCCTGCGCCAGCGCATCGAGTCGGGCGCCTATGAAGTGAATGCGGGCCGCCTCGCGGACCGGCTGCTCGCGTTCGAGCGGGACCTGGCTTGACGACCCTCCAGGCACTGCTGGACCAGGAAGTCGCGGCGTTGCGGGCGGTGCTCGCCACGCTCAGGGACGAACTGGCCGCATTGAACGGGCGGGAGCCCGAGGCCCTGCTCGCGGCCAGCAACGCGAAGGCCGAAGCCGTCGCCCGCGCCGCCCGCCTCGAGCAGCAGCGCCGCGACCATGTCGACGCCAATCCAGGCCGGCTGGCCGCGCCGGAAAGCCGGCTGCTCAACGAACTGAAGCGCCTCGCGGCTGAATGCCGCCAGCAGAACGACGCCAATGGCCTGCTGATCCGCGGCCAGCGGCGGCGGGTCGAGGGCTCGCTGAATGTGCTCCGCGGTGGCAGTGCCACGCCGGATACCTACGGCCGCGACGGCGAAACCCGCCCGGTTCGCGGCCCGAAGACCCCGCTCGCGTCCTACTAGTTCCAGCCGCCCTTACTGGCCGATCACGCGGCTCACGGCCTCGATGTCCTTGCCGGCGGTCACGATCATGTCGAGGAAGGGTTGCGTGCCAAAGCGCACGTTGGCGAGGAGCGTCCGTGCGTCCTCTGCGCCGTCGCCCGCCTGCAGGATCACCTGGTAGAGCTTGGCCGCGGCGAGCAGGCGCGACAGCAGGGGCATTCCGGCCGGGTCCCCGTCCCGGAGGCCATCCTGGGTTTCCACGGCCTCGGCCAGCGCGGCTGGCATGCCCCAGTTCTCGAGGATCGCCCGGGCGATGGTCGGGTGCCAGTCGGCGATCGTCGCGGCCCAGTCGGCCGCCTCCCCGAGGCTGACGCCCTCCCGATGGGCGCGGGTCAGCACATAGAGGCTGCCCATCTGGTGAAACAGCCCGGAAGCCAGCGCCTCGTCGGGCCGCATGCCGTCGGTGCGGCGCGCGCCCACGTAGGCGATGGCGGCGACGCCCGTGCTGTCCTTCCAGATACGGTTGAGCTGGGGCCTGAGCGGCTTCAGCCATTCCTGCTGTTCCAGCTGGCGCATCGCGAAGGTGGTGGCCGTGCTGCGGACCAGGCTGAAGCCCAGCAGCGTGATGGCGGACTTCAGGTCGCTGATCGCCCGGACACCGGGATTGAAGGCGGCCGAGTTGGCCAGGTGCAGGAGCCGCGCGCTGAGGGTCGGCTCGGCGCTCACCAGCCGGACGATGTCGCGGACCGCACAGTTGCTGTCGCCGAGCGTGCGATGGAGGCGCATGACCACGTCGGGAAATCCGGGCAGTTCCAGGTCCTCGTACATGTCGGTGATGAGCTTCTGCAGGAAACGGAAGAGCTCCGCGTTGGGGCCCTCCGTCCTGGCGGGCCTGGGGGAGGAGGCGGCATGGCGGGCCAGGACGGGCTGATCTACGGACATGACGGACGGGCGCTCCGGAAAGGCAGGGGACTCGGATCCGCACAGCATCCGGCTCCGGCAGGCCGGATGCTGTGTCCCAGGTCAATTTTTGCCGCGTGGAATTGCCCGTCGTCCCGCTTAAGCGGCGATTCAGCGGGGCCCGGGTAGCCTGCTCCCGTCGCCAACAGCCGAGGAGAACGTGCATATGTTGCAACGGAAGACGCTGGGTTCCGTCGCCCTGCTGGGAGTGCTGGCGGCCGGAGCGGCCAATGCCGACGGCTACCGGTCCGAGCCCCAGGTCCGGCTGGGCATCGACATCCTCTGGGGCGGCTACGGCCCCGGCTACAACTCCGGCTACTACCCCGCACCGCCGCCGGTGGTCGTGTATCCGCCGTATTACGGCCCGCCCGGAGGCTACGGCCGCGGATATGGCCGTGGTTACGCCAACGGCTATGACGACGGCTACGGACGCGCCAAGTGGCGCGGCAAAGGTCGCGGCAAGCACCACCATCATTCGCACGGCCGGCACGACCACGACGACTGACCCGCGCGACGCCGGCGTCGTCCGCAGACGCTCCATCGGCGGCAACCCCGGGACTTCCCACCGGGGTTGCCTTCGTGCGGGTACACTTCACTCCCATGCATGCGAGTTCTGCAGGGACGACGGGCTACCGGATGCCGGCGGAGTGGAGTCCGCACCAGGCCACCTGGTTCTCGTGGCCCCACAATCCCGATACGTGGAGCGACTACCTGCCCGCGGTCGAGCGCATCCTGGCCGACGCCGTCGCCGCGCTGGCGAAGGGCGAGCTGGTGCGCATCAACGTGCGCGATTCGGGCCACGGCTACCATGTGCAGAAGCTGCTGGCCGGCAAGGTCTCGCCCGACCGGGTCGTCCTCCACCAGTTCCCGACCAACGACTCCTGGTGCCGTGACCACGGCGCGATCTTCGTCACCCGCCCGCCGGGGTCCGGCCAGGGACCCGACAAGGGCCCCACCCTGCAGGCCCTGGACTTCCAGTACAACGCCTGGGGCGGCAAGTACCCGCCCTTCGACCTGGACAACGCGATTCCCGGGCGGATGGCCGGCGCGCTCGGCGTGCCGTGCCAGAGCATCCCCATGGTTCTGGAAGGCGGGTCCATCGAGGTCAACGGCCGGGGAACCCTGCTGACGACCGAGCAGTGCCTGCTGAACCCGAACCGCAATCCTTCCCTGGGCCGCGAGGAGATCGAGGCCCGCCTCCGGGAGTTGCTGGGGGTGACCCAGATCATCTGGCTGGGCGACGGCATCGTCGGGGATGACACCGACGGCCACATCGACGACCTCACGCGCTTCGTGGAGGAGGACCTCGTAGTGACGGTGGTCGAGCAGGATCCGGCCGACGAGAACCATGCCCCCCTGAAGGAGAACCGTGAGCGGCTGGCCGGCGTGCAGCTGCCGGACGGCCGGCCGCTGCGGGTGCTGGAGCTCCCCATGCCGGCGGCCCTGTACCGCGGCAGCTACCGGTTGCCTGCCAGCTACGCCAACTTCTACGTGGGCAACCGCGTCGTGCTGCTCCCCACCTTCAATTGCCCGGCGGACGAGGAGGCGGCGGCCATCCTGGCGCGCTGCTTCCCGGGCCGGAAGATCGTCAGCCTGGACTGCCGGGACGTGGTGACCGGGCTCGGCACGTTTCACTGCCTCACCCAGCAGGTGCCCGTCGCGCCGGAGTAGGAGCGCCGGTAGGAGCGCCTTCAGGCGCGATCTGTAGCTCCTACTAGGTTCGCGCCTGAAGGCGCTCCTACTAGGTTCGCGCCTGAAGGCGCTCCTACCGGCGCTCCTCCGGTCGGCGGGATGAAATTCCTGTTGTTCCCCGGCCTGGTATTCCCTAAGCTTTCGCTGCCTCCCGAAGTGAAATCCCATGGCTGAAATCAGCAAGTTCGTCCATCACCATTTCCGGCATTTCAACAGCGCCGCGCTCGTGGACGCCGCGGACGCCTACGTGCGGCACCTGGACGGCGGCGGTTACATGTTCGTGACCCTGGCCGGCGCCATGAGCACGGGCGAGCTCGGCCTGTCGCTGGCGGAAATGATCCGGCAGGGCAAGGTCCACGGGATCTGCTGCACCGGTGCCAACCTGGAGGAGGACATCTTCAACCTGGTGGCCCATGACCACTACGTGCGGATCCCCGGTTACCGGCACCTGACCGCGGACGACGAGGAGAAGCTCCTCGCGCGCCACCTGAACCGGGTGACGGACACCTGCATCCCGGAAGAGGAAGCCATCCGGCGCATCGAGCGCGCCGTCCTGGACGAGTGGACGCGGGCCGACGCCAGGGGCGAGCGGTATTTCCCCCACGAGTTCTTCTACCGGATCATCCGGTCGGGAGCCCTGAAGCAGTACTACCAGATCGATCCGAAGGACAGCTGGCTCGTGGCCGCCTGCGAGAAGAACCTGCCCGTCTTCGTGCCGGGCTGGGAGGATTCCACGCTGGGCAACATCTACAGCTCCCACGTGATCACCGGCGACGTGAAGAACGTGCACACCGTGCGCACCGGCATCGAGTACATGGTGGAGCTGGCGGGCTGGTACCAGGCCAACTGCCGGAGGCACTCCATCGGCTTCTTCCAGATCGGCGGTGGCATTGCCGGCGACTTCCCGATCTGCGTCGTCCCCATGCTGGAGCAGGACCTGCAGATCCGCGACATACCGCGGTGGGGCTACTTCTGCCAGATCAGCGATTCGACGACCAGCTACGGCTCCTACTCCGGCGCCGTGCCGAAC
>CAZTGY010000048.1:11458-12721 GCA_964613445.1 uncultured Chromatiaceae bacterium
CGAACGAGAAGATCACCTGGGGCAAGCTGTCGGCGGACACGCCGAAGTTCATCATCGAGTCCGACGCCACCATCGTTGCCCCCCTGATCTTCGCCTGCGTGCTGGACCACTAGGCCAGCCCGCGCCTTTCCCGCCCACCACCAACTTTGCCTGCTGAAGGAATGCCGTTGGCCGAGACTGCAGTTTCCGTAGCCCGTGATGCCGCCCTGGCTGCTTCCGCGGCCCGCGAGGCCCGCTGGACTCCCGAGGACTCCGCCGAGCTATACCGCGTGGAGTCCTGGGGCGACTCCTTCTTCATGATCAACGAGCAGGGCCACGCCGCCGTGCGGCCCTTCGGCGATGACCGGCTGGCGATCGACTTCGTGAAGCTCATCGACGAGCTCCAGCGGCGTGCCATCTCGTTCCCCGTGCTGATCCGTTTCCAGGACGTGCTGCAGTCGCGGGTCCGGATGCTGAACGAGGCCTTCGGGGCGGCCATCGAGGAGGCGAACTACGGCAACCGTTACAACGGCGTCTACCCCATCAAGGTCAACCAGCTCCACGAGGTCGTCGAGGAAGTCCTCGACGCCGGCCGCAAGTACGGGATGGGCCTCGAGTGCGGCTCCAAGGGCGAGCTCATCGCCTGCCTGCCTCATCTCACCGAAGAGGGGATGCTGCTGGTCTGCAATGGCGTCAAGGACCGCTCGATGCTGTCGCTGATCCTGTCGTCCCAGCGGCTCGGCCTGAACGTAGTGCCCGTCATGGAGAAGTACTCGGAGTTCGAGGCGCTCCTCGCGCTGGCGGACGCCCAGGGCGTCGTGCCCGTGCTCGGCGTCCGGGTGCGCCTGGCCACCCGTGGCTCGGGGCGCTGGTCCGAATCCGGCGGGGCGCGCTCCAAGTTCGGCCTTTCCATCCCGGAGCTGATGCGCCTGGTCGCGGAACTGGAACGAAGGCGATGGCCCGGGTCGCTGGCCCTCCTGCACTTCCACATCGGCAGCCAGATCATCGACATCCAGGTGCTCAAGAGGGCCCTCAAGGAGATGACCCAGATCTACGCCGCCCTGCACCGGCGCGGCGTGCCGGTGCGCTACATCGACGTGGGCGGCGGCCTGGGCGTCAGCTACGGGGCCGGGCACGCCCGCGGCGAGACGGGCGTGAACTACGGCCTGCAGGAATACGCGAACGCCGTGGTCTTCGCCATCAAGGAAGTCTGCGATGCCCAGGAGGTGCCGACGCCGATCATCGTGTCCGAGAGCGGCCGGGCGATCACGGCGCACCAGTCCG
>CAZTGY010000049.1:0-12719 GCA_964613445.1 uncultured Chromatiaceae bacterium
ACATGGCATTGCGCGATGGCGCCGAAGTGAAGCGGGCGCCACTGACCACGCCAGTCCGGCGACTCGACGACGTGCGGGCCGCGAAGCAGCTCGACCTGACCTGGCAGAGCCGTAAACCGAAGCAGGAGTGATTCCTTGTCTGCCCTGATCTGCGGCTCGATTGCCTACGACAACATCATGGTCTTCGAGGGCCGCTTCAAGGAGCACATCCTCCCCGACCAGATCCACATCCTGAACGTCTCGTTCCTCGTCCCGGACCTGCGCCGCGAGTTTGGCGGCTGTGCGGGCAACGTCGCCTACAACCTGCGGCTGCTGGGTGGCGAGCCCCGGATCATGGCAACGGTGGGTGCGGACTTCGGCCCCTACCGGGAGTGGCTGACCCGCCAGGGCGTGAACCTGGAGCATGTCCTCGAGGTACCGGGGATGCTCACGGCCCAGGCATACATCACCACGGATCTCGACGACAACCAGATCACCGCCTTTCATCCCGGCGCCATGAACGAGGCCCATCGCAATGTCGTGCCCACGGGCGCGGTCCCCGGGAAGCCAGGCATCGACCTCGGCATCGTGTCGCCGGACGGGCGGCAGGGCATGCTCGATCACGCGGCACAGCTGCATGCCGCGGGCATTCCATTCATGTTCGATCCCGGCCAGGGGCTGCCGATGTTCGACGGGGCCGACCTGCGGCACTTCGTCGAGCGCGCCACCTGGGTCGCCGTGAATGACTACGAGGCACGCCTGCTGGTCGACCGCACGGGCTGGAGCGAGGAGCAGGTTGCCGGCAAGGTCCGCGCCCTGGTCGTCACGCACGGCGCCAGCGGTTCGACGATTCACGCCGGCGGCGAGCGTTTCGACATCCCTGCGGTAAGGCCACGGGCGGTGCTGGATCCCACCGGCTGCGGCGATGCCTACCGCGCGGGCCTGCTGCACGGGATTTCCCGGGGCCTGTCCTGGGGTGACACGGGCCGCCTGGCGTCTCTGCTCGGGGCGCTCAAGATCGCCCACAAGGGCACCCAGAACCACACCTTCACGCCCGCCTCGCTCACCAGGGATTTCCACGTGGCATTCGGGCATGACCTCCGGCTCTAGTCGCGCGATCCGTTCTTCAGCGCTCCTGGCGCTCGCGCTGGCGGTGCCCGCGCTCCAGGCTGCCGATGGAGTCGAGCCGGCGGCCTGGCGACGCACCCTCGAGCGCATCGCGCCTTCGGTCGTCTCGATCCAGGTTGACGGAACCCGGGCTTTCGACACGGAGTGGAACGAATCCAGCCAGGCGACCGGCTTCGTCGTTGACGCCGAGCGCGGGCTGATCCTGACCAACCGCCACGTGGTGACGGCCGGCCCCGTCCGGGCCGAGGGGCTGTTCAACAATCAGGAAGAGGTTGAGCTCGTCCCGGTCTACCGCGATCCCGTGCATGACTTTGGTTTCTACCGCTACGACCCCGCTGCGCTGAAATACATCCGGCCAAAGGCGTTGCCGCTGTTCCCGGAAGGTGCAGAGCTGGGCCGCGAGATCCGGGTGGTTGGCAACGACGATGGCGAGCAGCTGTCGATCCTCTCCGGCACGCTGGCGCGCCTGCGACGGGAGGCGCCCGATTACGGGCGTGGCAAGTACAACGACTTCAACACCTTCTACCTGCAGGCGGCGTCAGGCACTTCCGGCGGCTCGTCGGGATCGCCCGTCATAGACATCGAGGGCCGCGTGATCGCCCTCAATGCGGGGGCGAGCAACCAGGCGGCATCCAGCTTCTTCCTGCCCCTCGACCGGGTGCAGCGGGCGCTCCGGCTGCTGCAGGCGGGGCAGCCTGTCACGCGCGGCACTCTCGGCGCGATCTTCAGCTATACCGCCTACGACGAATTGCGCCGCCTCGGACTGCGGGAGCCCAGCGAGCGGACGGTGCGTGCCCGCTTTCCCGACGGCATAGGCATGCTCGTGGTGAGCGAGGTGCTTCCCGGCAGCGCCGCCGACGGCAAGCTGCAGGTCGGGGACATCCTGGTGCGGGTCAATGGCGAGTACCTTGCCGAATTCGCGCCGCTGGCCGCGGTTCTCGACGATCGCGTGGGCCGGTCCGTTGACCTGACGGTGGAACGCGGCGGCAGCCAGATGTTCTTCACGGTCCCGGTCCAGGACCTCAACCTGCTCAGTCCCGACGAATACCTGCAGTTCGGTGACGCGATCGTCAATAACCTGTCCTACCAGCAGGCGCGGCATTTCAACCGGGCCGCAGAGGGCCTGTATGTCGCGAACCCCGGCTTCGTGTTTACCGCCGCCGGCATCCCCCGGGGTGCCGTGATTGTCGCCGTGGAGGGCGAGCCCGTGCGCCAGCTGGATGACCTGGAGCGGCTGCTGGCTGGCAAAGCGGACCAGCAACGATTCACTGTCCGGTTCATCACCCTGGAGGAGCCGGGCTCGAGCAAGGTTCGCGTGGCACGGATGGACCGGCGCTGGTTCCCGGCCGTTCGCTGCCGGCGTAACGACGCGCTGGGCGAGTGGCCCTGCCGGCCCCTCGATCCCGGCCCTGCCGATGTGCCTCCGGAGGGTGGCGTCGCCCGCTTCGTCGATGAGCCGGATGCGCGCCTCCGCAGGATTGCGCCGTCGCTGGTGCTGGTCAACTTCGACATGCCCTACACCGTCTCGGGCGTGTCCGAGCAGCATTATTACGGCACGGGCCTGATCGTCGACGCGGAGCGCGGTTACGTGGTCGTCGACCGCAATACGATCCCGGAGGCCATAGGTGACGTGCGCATCACGTTCGGCGGGTCGCTGGAGATTCCCGGGCGTGTCGTCTACGTCCACCCGCTGCACAACCTGGCGCTCCTTGGCTACGATCCCGCGCTGATCGGCGATTCACCCGTCTCCGCCGCGCGCTTCGCCCCGCGGGTTCCGGAGGCCGGCGAGGAACTGTGGATTGCAGGACTGAAGGGTGGCGAGAAGCTGATGTCGCAGTCCAGTGCCTTCGCGTCCCTGGAGCCGGTCGGGTATCCGCTGTCACGGACCATGCGGTTCCGCGAGGCCAATCTGGAGACGCTGGACCTCGTCAACGGGCCCCGCGACCTGGACGGCGTGGTAGTGAACCGCAAGGGCGAGGTGGTGGCACTCTGGTCGAGCTTCGCATGGCAGGGTAGCGGCGACCTCCGGCAGGAAAACCGTGGCATGCCCGTCGAGTACGTCCGCGAACTGATGGACCTCGTCGCCACCGGCCGCGAACTCCGTTCGCTGGAGGTCGAGTGGACCGAGATGCCCCTGGCCGCCGCCCGGCGGCTGGGCTTGCCTGCGGACTGGGCCCTGCGCATTGGCGATCACGATCCGGAGCGCCGGCGCGCCCTCAGCGTGGCCCGGACCGTCGCCGGGTCACCCGCGGCCGGCGCGTTCCAGCCCGGCGACCTGCTGCTGACGATCGATGGCGAGCCGGCGACCCGCTACCGGGAAGTGGAGCTGCGCGTGCAGAAGCCGGCGGTGGCAGTGGAGGTCCTCCGCGATGGCGCCGTCGTGCGCCTGGACGTGGCCACCGTCGCCGTGAACGGCGCCGGCGTGCGGCGCGTGGTGATGTGGGCAGGGGCACTGCTGCAGGCGCCGTATCGCGACATGGCCGCCCAGCGCGGCGTCGAGCCCACGGGCGTGTACGTTTCATACTTTGCCTTTGGCTCGCCGGCGTCCCGGTACGGGCTGTATGCCGGGCGGCGGATCACCCAGGTGGACGGGGTCACGATCACCGACCTGGACCAGTTCCTCGAGGTCGTGGCCACCAAGCGGAACCGGGAGGCGGTGCGCCTGACGACGGTCACCTGGAACAACCAGCTGGAAGTACTGACGCTGAAGCTCGATGACACCTACTGGCCCGCGCGGGAGATCACCTGGCAGGACGACGCCTGGAAGCGTACCGACCTCCCGTAGGAGCGGCTTCGGCCGCGACCTGCTCCGGCCCTGTGTTCCGGTACTTCAGGCCATGAGCTGCCGTGTTTAAATCCTGGCGCCGCCGGCGGATCCTCGCGCGCCACGCCATCCCCGATGCGCTCTGGGACGCGACGGTCGCCGCGACGCCGGCGGTGGCCTGCCTCGATGGCGGGGCACGCCGCCGACTGCGGGACCTTGCGCTGCTCTTCCTGCACGAGAAGTCCCTGGAGCCTGCAAGTGGCCTCGCGCTGGACGACGCCATGCGTGTCCGCATCGCGCTGCTCGCCTGCCAGCCCATCCTCGAACTGGGGCTGGACAGCTATGCGGCCTTTGCCTCGGTGATCGTGTATCCCGATGCGTTCGTCGTGCGCGACCGCGAGCACGTCGACGAGGACGGCGTGGTCCACCGGGGCGACGCGGTCCTGACCGGAGAGGCCTGGGAGCAGGGGCCGGTGATCCTGTCCTGGCCGGATGTCCAGGCCAGTGGCCAGGGGATGGGCTACAACGTGGTGGCGCACGAGTTTGCCCACAAGCTCGACATGCTGGATGGCGCCGCGAACGGGCTGCCGCCACTGAACGCCGGCATGGACTTCGCGGCCTGGGAAGCAGACTTCGATGCGGCCTACGACGACCTGGCCGCGCGGCTCGAGCGGGGCGAGAACCCCTGGATCGATCCCTACGCGGTCCAGGACCCGGCGGAGTTCTTCGCGGTGATGGCCGAGTTGTTCTTCGACGTGCCCCTGGACCTCAAGGCCGAATATCCGCGAGTCTACCGGCAGCTCGCGGCCTACTTCAGGCAGGACCCGGCTGGCGCCGGGGACTGATATTCCGGATCAGTCAGGCCTCAGCGAGGCGAATTTTGCGTGCCAGTCGGTCACGGGGGTGCCGGCACGGGCGCTCACCTCGAAGGTCCGGTTCCGGGCCTCGGCATGCTTCAGCGCCTGCACGCAGATCCGCGCAAGGTCGGCGCGGGTGATCGTCGTCTGGGCGCGCACGGTGTCGCCCTGCTCGAAGACCAGTTCCTTGTCGCCACCCGGGCCGTTCGTTAGGCCGCCTGGTCGCACGACCGTGTAGGGGACTCCGCTGGCGCGCAGGGCATCCTCGCCCTTCAGCTTCCAGATGAGCACGTTGCCGAACAGCTTGTTCAGGGGATTGTCCGGCTGGGTGACGGACCGGGACGACACCAGCACGAACTGCTGCAACCGGGCAGCGGCCGCGGCGTCCACCAGGTTCTTCACGCCCTCGTAGTCGATGGCTTCGGGACGGTCCGGCCCTTTGGCGCCCCGGGCGCCGATGGCGGAAATCACGGCGTCCGTGCCGGCGAAGGCGGTCGCCAGTGTCGCAGGGTCCTTGACGTTGCCCTGCACGAGCTCGACCTTGTCCCCGAGTACCTTGCGTGCCTTGGAGGAATCGCGGACCAGGGCACGCACTTCGTAGCCGCTGGCCAGAAGTTCGCTTACGACGAGCTGGCCGGTCTGGCCGGTGGCGCCGGCAACCAGCACCTTCTTTGGCTGACCCCCAGGCCCGGCCGTGCAGCCCGCCAGGATCATGCCCGCAGCCACGCCAGGGATGACGAGCAGGGCCAAGCGCCTTGTCAGGTTCATCGCCATTGCCTAGGCCTGCGCCCGGGTGCGGAAGGCGGCGATGGCCACCAGCAGCCAGGCCAGCATGAAGGAGCCGCCCCCAAGGGGCGCCAGCTGGCCCACGGGGGCCAGCCCCAGGGAGTTCACGTAGATGGTCCCCGAGAACAGGAACAGGCCCAGCGTCATGATGCCGCCGGCCCAGGCCAGCAATTTCGGATTACCGAGCCGGGGAGCAATCAGTGCCAGCAGTATCAGCCCGAGCGAGTGGTAGAACTGCAGTTCCGTGGCCCAGTGCCAGGCCGCCTGTTGCTGGGGCGTCAGCACGTTGGTGAGGGCGTGGAACCCCAGGGCGCTCAACTGGGTCGCGGAGAGCAGGGACAGGCTGCCCACGATCAGCAGGACGCGGGAAACCGGGGAGAGCGATACTGCCGGCATCGCCGACGGCATGACAGACGACATGACGAGCTCCTTCACGGGGGGCTGGTCCTATTAGACCACGTTGCCTCGTCCATCCAGGCGAGGGCTGACGAGGGCGGCCATGCGGCGTATGGCCACGCCGGGCACGGCCCGGATGGCATTGCGGCCTCAGGTGAGCCAATCTATGCCTCCTGAATCCAGATCTGGGTAACTGACATGACAACTCTGCGCGAAAAGGTTGCTGGCGAGCGACGCCGGCTCAAGTCCGTCCGGGAGGCGATGACCAGCGCCGTGGCCCGCAAGTCGGGGGGCGACCCGGCGTTCGTCCCCTTTTACGTGGCGGTCGGCGACTACATCGAGACGTCCATGGGCCGGCTGCACGCCCAGGATGTGAAGATGGGCGACATGATCCGGTCCAAGCTGGGCAAGCTCGATGCCCAGGCCGAGCAGGCCCTGCGCGAGCTCGACGAGCGCCTCGCGGGCAACCAGGAGCACCTCAAGGCCTTCATCGCCGCCAAGCTGGCGCTCCACGGCGGCGGCGCGGCGGCCCTGGCGCACTTCGAGGCCGTGGGTGCTGCCTACAGCAGCTACATCGTCGCCAACATGGGCCATCACGGCGCCACCACTGACCTTGCCGGCCGGCTGTTCACCACGGCCGACTGGGACTACATGGCCGGTGTCACCGACGAGGAGACCCGCGTCGAGCAGCAGCTGTATGCCCGGGTGTTCGCCACCCTGCCGCCTGCCCTCGATGACCTCCGGCCCGCGAGCTGAGGCAAGCGGATTGCTGCTGACGCTGGCGGGCCGGCCGGGTCGCCGGTCGCTACTGCTGGCGGTGCTGGTGCTGGCGCTGTGCGACGGCGGGCCTGCGCTGGCGGAGACCCGCCTGTCGGATTCCGTCGTGGTCACCGAGTCGATCGATGACGATCTCTACGCGGCTGGCGGGGAAGTGCGGATCGACGGTTCCATCGCCGGCGCCGCCGTCCTGGCCGCCGGCAGCGCCGAGATCTCTGGTGACATCGACGGCGATGTGATCCTGGCCGGTGGCCGGATCAACCTGGATGGTGGTGTCGGCGATGACCTCCGGGCCGCCGGCGGCAATGTCCATGTCACCGGCTTCGTCACCGACCAGGCGACGATCGCCGGCGGCTCCGTGACCGTCGGCCCGGGCAGCGCCATCGGCGGCCGCACGTGGATCGCGGGTGGCGACGTGGAAATGGCGGGCCAGATCGGTGACGACCTGCACGTTGCCGGGGGCACGGTCGTGATTTCCGGCCGCGTCGTGGGCGACGTCGAGGTTGCTGCCCGGGAGATCCGCGTGGAACCGGGCGCCGTCATCGGCGGCGACCTCGTCTGGCGAAGCGAGCTGGCGCCGCTGATCGCCGAAGACGCACAGATCCTTGGCGAGGTCCGGCCAGCGGGGGAGGACGAGCCGGAAGCCGCCGGGGACGAGCACTCCTCCCGGTTCGACGGTGCCTGGGCGGTCGGCATTGCGCTGGCGACGGCGGGCCTCATCCTCCTGTGGTTTGCCCCCCAGCTGGCGGCCCGCGCCGCGGCCGTGTTCCGCGAGGCGCCAGGCCGGACGCTGCTGCTGGGGGCTGCATCGATGGTCATCACCCCGATAGCAGCACTGGTGCTGTTCGCCACCGTGCTCGGCTGGCTACTCGGGCTGGTCGTGCTGGCGGGCTACGTCTTCGCGGTCCTCCTGGCGGGGCTCGTCGGCCTGCTCATCGTCACGAACGTGCTGCGTGGCCGGCTTGGTGGCACCGCGCCCAGCGGAGGCTGGCGGAGTGCGATGCTGCTGGTGGTGGTGGTCATCGTCCTGGTCCTGGCGCAACGCGTGCCGGTACTGGGCAGCCTGCTCAATGCCCTGCTGGTGGTGGCCGGGTTCGGCGCCCTGACGGCACTCGTCACGGGGCGCGCCACGGGCAGGCCGGCCCCAACAGGGGCTACCGGCGGCGGAACTCTTCCCGGGGGCTGACCCGGAGACCGGGGCTCAGGAGACGATCCGGAGGGCAGTGCCAGGCCGCGCCCCGTCCTTTTCGTAGCCGCGCACCCAGGCGCTGAACTGTTCAGCGGGCATCGGCTTGCTGATCAGGAAGCCCTGGGCCTGCTCGCACCCCTGGGCCTGCAGCCATTCCAGCGCGGGGCGCGTTTCGACGCCTTCGGCGAGCACCTCGAGGCCCAGGTCGTGTGCCAGGTCGATCGAGGCGCGCACGATCGCGGCATCGTCGCTGTTCCCCGGCAGGTCCATGACAAACGACCTGTCGATCTTCAGCTCGTCCACCGGGAGGTGCTTGATCTGCGCCAGTGACGAGTAGCCGGTCCCGAAATCGTCGATCGCAATCCGTATGCCCAGGTCCCGCAGGCACTCGAGCACCAGCGTGGCGCGCTGGAAGTCGCGTACCACTGCCTGCTCGGTGATCTCGAGCACGAGGTTACGGGCGGCAAGGTCGTGATCCCGGAGCAGCTCGAGCATGAAGCAGGGCAGGTCGCGGTTCTGCAGGTCCCTGCTCGACAGGTTGACGGACACCGGCAGGTCCAGGCCATCCTCCAGCCAGAGGCGGCACTCGCGCACCGCGGCCGTCAGGGCCCAGTTGGTGATGAGGGAGATGTTGCCGGACTTCTCCGCGAGCGGGATGAACTGGTCCGGCGTCAGGAACCCGAAGACCGGGTGCTGCCACCGCACCAGCGCCTCGGCGCCGCAGATCCGGCCGTCGGACAGCCGGATCTTTGGCTGCAGGTAGAGGCGCAGTTCGTCATGCCGGGTCGCGCGGCGCAGGTCGGCGAGGATGGCAAGCTGCCGGACATGCCGTTCCTCGTTTCCGGGCTGGTAGACGACCACCGGCGTATCCCCGCTGCGCGCCTCGTTGCGGGCAACTGCGACCCGCTTGAGGAGCTGGTCCGCGTCGTCACCGTGCTCGGGATAGCCGGCAATGCCCGCCCGGGGCTCCACGCTGACGTTCACGTCCCGCACGGAGAGGCCGGCTCCGAGCAGCCGCAGCAGGTCCTCGGCCGTTTCCTCGGCCTGACCAAGGCTCCGCCCGGCCAGGATCGCCAGGAACTGGTCGCCCTCGAGCCGCGCCAGCAAATGACTGGCGTCCAGGCCGGCCCGGAGGCGCTCGGCTGCCTGGCAGCGCAAGGCATCACCGATATCGTGGCCCAGGGATGAACCGATCTCGCTGAAACTGTCCAGGTCGATCAGCATGACCGAGACGGGCTCGCCACCCAATCGCGCGTCACCGATGGCGGACTCGAGTGCGTCGAGCGCCGACATACGGGTTGGCAACCCGGTCAGCGTGTCGAACCGGGCGTGGTAAGTGATCCGCTCCTCCCGCTCCGCTATGCCTTCCTGCATCGCATTCAGGGCGTGGGCCAGTTCGGCGACTTCGCCGTCGGCGCGCACGTCCACCGGCTTGCGGTAGTCACCATCGCGGATGCGCCGGGCGGCCCGCGCGAGCGCCTGGACGGGTTCCGAGATCGTCCGTGACAGCAGGATCCCGCCGGCCAGCGCCAGGAAGAGCGCAATGGAGCTCAGCACGAATACCGAGAGGCGCAGTGACTCGAACGGTGCCATGACCGCGTCCAGGGGTTGCGATAGCAGGACCTCCACGTCCGCGTAGCCCGGTATCAGTGGCACGATCAGCGCGACGTGCTCGATGCCACCGGTGGTGATCTCGATCGGGTTGCCATCCCGGGCGCCCGTGTTCGCCAGGTCGCCGAGCAGCGCCGTGGCATCCAGCCGATGCAGGGAACTGCCGAGCACCAGCTGGGTCTGGCCGACCCGGGTGAGCAGGGTCGTATCGAGGCCGGTCAGGTTGCTGAGGCGCTCGGCAAAGCCGTTGTCGATGGCGATGCCCATGGCGAGCCAGGCGATCGGCTCGGATTCACCGACAGGAACGGCGACGACTTCCCAGGCGCCGCTGTCGGCCCTGATCACAGTGCGCGACCGGCCTCCGCCGTCGGCCCTGCTGATCATGCCCGGGAAGCTCAGCCGCTTCCGCCCGACGGCTTCGGCGCCGGCGAGCACACGGCCGTGCGGGTCCAGGAGCAGGGCCAGGTCGACTTCGGCCCTGCGCCGCTGCGCCTCGAGGATGGCGCTCATCGCGGCCCTGTCGTCGGCGACGATCGCGCCGCGGACGAGCGCATCGGCAGCGAGAACGGCGCCAGCGGTCCGGAGTCGGGTGCCGCGGCCCTGCGCCAGCTGGTAGGTAATCGTCCCTGCCCCCTCCAGCAGACGCTGGGCCCGGACGCCCACTTCGCGGTTCGCCGTGAACAACACGGCGGCAATGGTGCCCAGTTGCGTGATGACCACCAGCAAGGCCGCCAGGCCAAGGATCTTGAAGCGCAGGGTCCGCATACCCAGGTGTTCTCGGCCGGGTGCGGCCACCCTTGAACCCTCCAGCGATGGATACCCGCTCCCTGGCCGGGGGAGTTGCCGAACCGTGAGCGACGTCTCGCTTCCGGGTGCTCCGGCGCGACCGCTTCAGCCGCGCTGGAGCACCCGGTCGCCCACGAAGGGGTTCGTCGCCCGCTCCTCGCCGAAGGTCGAGGTGGGACCGTGGCCCGGAACGAATGTGACGTCGTTCCCGAGGGGCCACAGGTTGCGCGTGATCGAGCTGACCAGGGTGGGGTAGTCCCCCCGGGGAAAGTCCGTCCGGCCGACGGAGCCGGCGAACAGCACGTCACCCACGAAGGCCAGCCGGCCCGGGCGCGAAAAGAACACCACGTGACCGGGCGTATGGCCCGGGCAGTGGTAGACCTCGAGCGCCTCAGGTCCTACCTGCACGGTATCGCCCTGGTGCAGCCACCGGGTCGGCGTGAACGTCGCCACCGGCGCGAAGCCGAACATGCGCGCCTGCTCCGGGAGCCTGTCGATCCAGAACTGATCATCGGGATGGGGACCCTCGATCGGCAAGCCGAGTTTCCCGGCCAGCGCGTGGGTTGCTCCGGCGTGGTCGATATGCGCGTGCGTAAGGAGGATCTTCGTGAGGCTTACCCCGTCATCGGCGACGGCAGACAGGATGTGATCGAGGTCGCCACCGGGATCGATGACGGCTCCTTCGCGGGTCTCCTCCGACCAGATGATCGAGCAGTTCTGCTGGAAGGCCGTGACGGGGATGATGGTCGCGCGCAGGGTCATGCCGCGATGATGCTGGGGTACACTCGGGCGGGTCAATGAGGGATGCAGGTCTCACCCGGGCCTCAAGTCCTTGCTGGCGCAGGCCGATAGCAAATGGTGAACCGGCAAGGGGAATCCGCCATGCAACTGGGAATGATCGGCCTTGGCCGGATGGGTGCCAACATGGTGCGCCGGCTCATGCACCATGGCCACGAGTGCGTGGTGTTCGACGCCAACGCCGAGGCGGTGGCGGCCGTGACAGCGGCCGGCGCGCAGGGCACTTCGTCCATCGAGGAATTCATCGCGCGCCTCAAGCCGCCACGCGCCGTCTGGATAATGCTGCCGGTGCCCGTGGTCGAGGGAGTCGTGAAGACGGTCGCCGCGCACCTGCAGAAGGGCGACATCCTGATCGACGGCGGCAACTCGCCCTTCGAGAACGCCATCCGGCGGGCTGGCGAACTCAAGCCAAAGGGCATCCACTTCGTGGATGTGGGAACGAGTGGTGGCGTCTGGGGCCTGGAGCGGGGCTACTGCCTGATGATCGGCGGTTCGCCGGAAGCCGTGCAGCGGCTGGAGCCGATCTTTCGCGACCTCGCGCCCGGCGGGGGCGACGTGGCACCGGTCGCCGGCCGGGACGCCAATGCGCCGGCATCGAATGGCTACCTGCACTGCGGGCCGCCGGGTGCGGGCCACTTCGTGAAGATGGTCCACAACGGCATCGAGTACGGGATGATGGCGGCCTATGCCGAGGGCTTCAACCTGCTCCGGCACGCCGGCGCCGGCCTCCGGGAGGGTCCTGGCGCCCCGGAGTCGCCCGAGCGCTACCAGTACGACTTCGACCTCGGCGCCATCGCCGAGCTGTGGCGCCGTGGCAGCGTCGTGACGTCCTGGCTGCTCGACCTGACGGCGGCTTCACTTGCCGATGACCCGCAGCTCAAGGGCTTCCAGGGACGCGTATCGGATTCCGGCGAGGGACGCTGGACGCTCAAGGCGGCCATCGACACCGCCGTGCCGGTGCCGGTGCTGTCCGCCGCCCTTTACTCCCGCTTCGAGAGCCGCGGCGAAGCCGAGTTCGCCAACCGGCTGTTATCCGCCATGCGCTTCCAGTTCGGCGGCCACCGGGAATCGAACAAGCCATGATCGAGCGCTCCGATGCGGTCGTGCTGCTGGGCGCGACCGGCGACCTGGCCCACCGGAAGATCTATCCGGCGCTGATGGCGATGGTGAAGCGCGGCACGCTCGACGTGCCCGTTGTCGGAGTAGCGCGCTCCGGCTGGAACCTGGACCAGTTCCAGGCGCGCGTGCGGGACAGCCTCGAGAAGCGCACGAAGGACGCGGCTTCACCCCCGGCGGAGAAGCTGATCTCGCTGCTGCGCTACGTGGACGGCGACTACCAGTCCGCCGACACCTTCGCCCGCCTGAAGGAGGCGTTGAAGGACGCCAGGTCGCCGCTGTTCTACCTGGCGATTCCACCGAGCCTGTTCGGACCGGTGGTCAAGCTGCTCGGCGAGTCCGGCTGCGCGCGGAACGCGCGGGTGGTGGTGGAGAAGCCCTTCGGCCGGGACCTGTCCACCGCGAGGGACCTGAACCACACGCTGCACAGCGTCTTCCCCGAAGGCGCAATCTTCCGGATCGATCACTTCCTGGGCAAGGAGCCGGTCCAGAACCTGCTCTACTTCCGCTTTGCCAACTCCTTCCTCGAGCC
>CAZTGY010000050.1:0-12670 GCA_964613445.1 uncultured Chromatiaceae bacterium
ACGTGGGCGCGCCTTCCGGCGCGACCTGCAGGGGTCGCGCCTGACGGCGCTCCTGCAAGGCGCTCCTACGGCGTCGGCATCGTCTCGCGCTTCAGGATGTTGATGATGGCGGCCCGCTCTTCCGGTGTCTTCACGGGGCCGCTGGAGATGATCATCTTCGTGCCGGGAATGAACTGGTCGGGGCCGGCCAGGAACCTGTCCAGCGCCTCGTCGTCCCACACGAGGCCATTGCGGCCGGCCTCCGCGAGTGCCGGCGACTAGTAGTAATTGGGAACCGTGCCCGCCCTCTGGCCGAAGATGGCGTAGAGGTTCGGCCCGACCAGGTGCTTGCCGCCCTTCTCCACCGTGTGGCAGAAGCGGCACCACTTGTAGGTCTCGTTCTTCACCTGCACCTCGTAGGGCGTTTCCGGCGTGACGGTGACCTGCATCACCGGCGCCTCGTGGGAGGTCACCTCCGGCGCCGCCGCCACCACCTCGCCCGTGGGCCAGGGCGTCACGCGGAACATCTGGTAGGGGCCCAGGGCTCCGAGCGTCACGAAGGCCACCACGACGAGGACGGAGATGCCCCGGGCCAGCGGGCCCGGCTGTCCCGAGTATGTGGGCACGTGGCGGCGCCCCTTGAGCCAGGCGCCGACCAGCCAGACGACGCCCACGACCGCCGCCAGGCTCGCGAGCGCCGGGATGCCGGGTTCCGGGGACTTGAACGTGGAGAAGGCATACACCGTGACCGCGAGCGTCGCCAGGACCTGCGCGCCGAAGCCGGGCGGAAACGCGGCCAGCAGCCCCACGCCCCGGCGGAGCCAGAGCCAGACCCCCGTGATCACTGACGCGATCGTCAGCAGGGTGAACGAGAAGGCGAGCGCCGAGTGGAAGTAACCGAAGAACATCCAGCCCAGGTGGTTTTCCGGAACCAGGGCCGGCAGGGTGACGAAGGGTCCGAGGCGGACGGTAAGGCCTTCGGTCCAGGCCTGGTTGATGCCGAGGACCGGCATCACTGCCAGGATCAGGTAGCTGACCAGCGCCAGCTGGTTGGCCCAGGCCTGGCCGGCCGCCGTCAGGCCCGGGTGCCGCGGCGTCGGACGGTCCCGGTACCAGCGCCAGAGGCGCCAGATGAGCAGCACGAACAGGATCAGGCCAATCAGGTAGTGCCAGCTGCGCAGCTCCTCCCGGAGCAGCGAGGTCTTCTCTGTGCGGGGCATGCGCACGCCGAGGGCAGCCTGCACGGTGTAGAGCAGGGCAATCAGCCAGCCGAGTGTCTTCGCCATTGTTCCGTTCCCTGTAGGAGCGCCTTCAGGCGCGACTCCCCGTTCCCCTGTTGGTCGCGGCCGAAGCCGCTCCTACAGCTTTCGTTTCAGCAGTTCGTTGACCTGGGCGGGATTGGCCTTGCCGCCGCTCGACTTCATGACCTGGCCGACGAGGAACCCGAGCACCTTCGTCTGGCCCGACCGGTACTGTTCCACCTGGGCCGGGTTGGCCGCCAGTACCTGGTCCACGATGGCCTCGATGGCGCCAGAGTCACTGATCTGGGCGAGGCCACGTTCCTTCACCAGCTGCAGGATGTCTGGTGCGTCGCTGGTGAAGGCAAATTCCTCGATCAGCTCCTTGGCGCTGCTGCGGGCGATGACTCCCTCCGCAGCAAGGCGAATGACTTCCGCGCTGATCGCGACATTGACCTGTTCTGGCTGCCGCCCCTGATCGTTGATCAACCCGAATATCTGTACGCGCACGGTATTCGCTGCGGCCACAGGCTGGGCCGATTTCTCGGCCAGACGCTCGTATAGCGCAGCAATTGCCGGATCCGCGGACAGTACCTCGGCGTCTTCCGCCTTCAGGCCATACTCCCGCACCCAGCGCTCGCGCTTCGCGTCCGGCAGCTCCGGCAGCGTCCGCCGGACCTCGCTGATGAACGCCGCATCCAGCTCCACCGGCAGCAGGTCCGGGTCCGGGAAGTAGCGGTAGTCGTTCGCCTCCTCCTTGCTCCGCATCGGGCGCGTCTCGTCCCGGTCCGGGTCGTAGAGCCGTGTTTCCTGGACGACGGTGCCGCCGCCCTCCAGCACCTCGATCTGCCGCTCCACCTCGAACAGGATGGCGCGCTCCAGGAAGCGGAAGGAATTCAGGTTCTTCGACTCGGTGCGGGTACCCAGCTTCTCCGTGCCAGCACGGCGCACCGAGACGTTGGCGTCGCAGCGGAACGAGCCCTCCTGCATGTTGCCGTCGCAGATGCCCAGGTAGCGCACCAGCTGGTGCACCGCCTTCATGTAGGCAACCGCTTCCTTCGCCGAGCGCAGGTCGGGCGCCGACACGATCTCGAGCAGCGGCGTGCCGGCCCGGTTCAGGTCGATGCCCGACAGCCCGCTGAAGCTCTCGTGGAGGGACTTGCCCGCGTCCTCCTCGAGGTGGGCGCGGATCACGTGGACCGGCCTGGTGCCGCCACCCTCGAGCGGGATGGTGATGCTGCCGTCGTGGACGATCGGCAGCTCGTACTGGCTGATCTGGTAACCCTTCGGCAGGTCCGGGTAGAAGTAGTTCTTGCGGGCAAACACGGAGCGGGGCGCGACGGTGGCGCCAATTGCCAGGCCGAAGCGGGCGGCCATGCGCACCGCCTCGGCGTTCAGCACCGGCAGCACGCCCGGGTAGCCCAGGTCCACCAGGCTGGCCTGGGTGTTGGGCGGCGCGCCATAGGCCGTGGCGGAACCGGAGAAGATCTTGCTGCGCGTGGCCAGCTGCGCGTGGATCTCGAGGCCGATGACGGTTTCCCAGGTCATGCTTTGCGAGCGCCCGTAGGAGCGCCTTCAGGCGCGATCGATTTTTGGGTCGCGCCTGAAGGCGCTCCTACAGCCGCTCCTACGGGGGGCATCCTCGCGTGCCAGTCCGTCTCGCGCTGGAAGGCGTGGGCGAAGTTGAAGAGCGCGGCCTCGCCGAAATGGGGCCCGATCAGCTGCAGGCCCACGGGCAGCCCGCCCGAGAAGCCGCAGGGCACCGACATGCCCGGCAGCCCGCCCAGGTTCACCGGGATCGTGTAGATGTCGTTCAGGTACATCTGCACCGGGTCGTCCACCTTCTCGCCGAGGCGGAACGCAGGCGTCGGGGCCGTGGGTCCCGCGATGATGTCCACGTCGGCAAAGCAGCGGCGGAAATCCCGGGCGATCAGCTGCCGCGCCGTCTGCGCCTTGAGGTAATAGGCATCGTAGTAGCCGGCCGACAGCACATAGGTGCCCGTCAGGATCCGCCGCTTGACCTCCGCGCCAAAGCCCTCGCCGCGGGACTTCTTGTACAGCTCCTCAAGCGTCTGCGCGCCTGCGTGCCGGTAACCGAAGCGCACCCCGTCGAAGCGGGACAGGTTGGACGAGCACTCGGCGGGCGCCACGATGTAATAGGTGGGCACGGAAAGCGCGAGGCTCGGCAGGGAGACGTCCACGAGGATTGCGCCCAGCTGCTCGTAGACCTGCAGCGCGCCGCGGATGGCGGCCGCAGACTCGGGCTCAAGCCCCGCGTCGAAGAACTCCTGAGGGATCCCGATGCGCCGGCCCTTCAGTGGCGCGCTCAAGGTAGCGGCATAGTCGGGCACCGGCACGTCGGCGCTGGTCGAGTCCCGCGAGTCAAAGCCCGCCATCGCCGCGGTCAGGAGCGCGGCGTCTTCTGCCGTGAGCGTCAGCACGCCAGCCTGGTCCAGGCTGGAGGCAAAGGCGATCATCCCGTAGCGGGACACGCGCCCGTAGGTGGGCTTGAAGCCCGTGATGCCCACCAGCGAGGCGGGCTGGCGGATCGAGCCGCCGGTGTCCGTGCCCGTGGCTGCCGGCACGAGCCCCGCCGCCACCGCGGCGGCGGACCCGCCGGACGAGCCGCCGGGAGAGCGTTCCAGGTCCCATGGATTGCGCACCGGACCGAACCAGCTGGTCTCGTTGGACGAGCCCATGGCGAACTCGTCCATGTTCGTCTTGCCCACGGTGACGATGCCGGCCCCGGCGAGCCGCTGCACCGCCGTGGCGTCGTAGGGCGAGACGAAGTTCGCCAGCATCTTCGACCCGCAGGTCGTGCGCACGCCCGCCGTGCAGAAGATGTCCTTGTGGGCAAAGGGGATGCCGGTGAGGGGCCCGCCCTCGCCACGGGCGAGCCGGGCGTCGGCCTGGTCCGCGGCGGCCAGCGCCAGCTCGGGGATCACCGTGATGAAGCTGTTCAGCGCCTTGTCAGCGGCGCCAATGCGGCCGAGGGCCGCTGCTGTCAGCTCGCGGCTGCTGACCTGGCGGGCCCTGAGGGCCGCGGACAGCTGGGCGATGGTGGGGCGTGGGGGGAGTGGGGGCATGGGCGGCCGGGGATCGCGGCTGAAGCCGCTCCTACTCCAGGACCCGGGGGACGGTGTACAGGCCGTCCACGACGGCCTCGCTGTTCTGCTGGTAGAGGTCCCGGTGGTCGGTCTCGGTGACCTCGTCGGGCCGCAGGCGCTGGCTCATGTCCATGGGGTGCGCCATGGGCAGTACGGCACTGGTATCGGCGGACTGCAGCTGATCCACGAAACTGACGATCCGGCCCAGCTTCTCGACCACGCCGTCGAGCTCATCCGGCCCGATCTCGAGCCTGGCGAGGTGAGCGATGTGCTCGACGTTCTGGCGGGTGAGCTTCATGGCGGCGTGCTTGGTCAACCAATGAGCAGGTGCGGGCCGGACAACCCGTGAAAGTGTGAGTCAGGGCGCGGTTTTTCCGCGGCCGGAATCATACACCGCTGTTGTGCAATCTGACCCCCGTTGCTAGGCTACCGCGCTTCTACGGGGCACTCTCGCGGGCGCGGCCATTCATGAATAAGCCATGCTGAAACGGCTTCTGGGCTACTTTTCCCACGATCTCTCCATTGACCTGGGAACGGCGAACACGCTGATCTACCTGGCGGGCCAGGGCATCGTGCTCGACGAGCCCTCCGTGGTGGCCATCCGCGAGGAGCCCGGCCGGGGCGGCAAGATCGTCGAGGCCGTGGGCCTGCAGGCCAAGAACATGCTGGGCCGGACCCCGGGCAACATCACGGCCATCCGCCCGCTGAAGGACGGCGTCATCGCCGACTTCACCGTGACGGAGAAGATGCTCCAGCACTTCATCCGCAAGGCGCTGCCGGGGCGCTATTTCCGCCCCAGCCCCCGGGTGATCGTCTGCGTCCCCTATGGCTCCACCCAGGTGGAGCGCCGCGCCATCCGGGAGTCCGCCGAGGGCGCCGGGGCCCGCAAGGTCTGGCTGGTCGAAGAGCCCATGGCGGCCGCCGTGGGCGCCGGCATGCCGGTCCACGAGGCCCGGGGCTCGATGGTGCTCGACATCGGCGGCGGCACGTCCGAGGTGGCGGTGATCTCCCTGAACGGCATCGTCTACGCCGCGTCAGCCCGCATCGGCGGCGACAAGTTCGACGAGGCCATCATCAACTACGTGCGCCGGAACTACGGCATCCTGATCGGCGAGTCCACGGCCGAGCGCATCAAGAAGGAAATCGGCTCAGCCTTCCCGGGCGACGAGGTCAAGGAGATCTCCGTCAAGGGCCGCAACCTCTCCGAGGGCGTGCCGCGCAGCTTCAGCCTGAACAGCAACGAGATCCTGGAGGCGCTCCAGGAGCCCCTGCAGGGCATCGTCCAGGCCGTCAAGCAGGCGCTGGAACAGACGCCGCCGGAGCTCGGCGCCGACGTGGCCGAGCGCGGCATCGTGCTCACGGGCGGCGGCGCGCTGCTCCGCCACATCGACAAGCTGCTCATGGAAGAAACCGGCCTGCCTGTCGTGGTGGCCGACGAACCGCTCACCTGCGTAGCCCGCGGTGGCGGCCGCATCCTCGAATTGCTCGACGAAGTCCCACCCTCCACCCTTGGCCTCGAGTAGGAGCGCCTTCAGGCGCGATCGATGCCGGATCGCGCCTGAAGGCGCTCCTACCAGCGGATAACTGGGCATGGCGCTTTCTTCTGCGGACAGCGAAGGCCGGGCCTACCGCAACGCCAGCCCGAACCTCCGTTTCTTCATAACGGGCGTCCTGTCGCTGGCCCTGATGTTCCTGGACCACCGGGGCACCTATCTGGAAGACGTCCGCGCGCACCTCGGTGCGGCCATGTACCCGCTGCAGGTCGCCATCAACTCGCCGGCCGCCGGTGCGCGCTGGATGCGCGAGAACATGGCCCTGCGCGAGCGGCTGATCACGGAGAACGCAGCGCTCCGCCGCGACGCGCTCGCCGCCAGCGCCGAACTGCAGCGCCTCGCGTCCCTGCAGGCAGAGAACGAGCGCATCCGCGCCCTGCTCGACTCCAAGGCGCGGATTCCGGACCGGGTGGTCGTCGGCGAGATCCTCGCGCTGGACATGGACCCGCTGCGCCACCGGGTCATCCTGAACAAGGGCAGCCGGGACGGCGCGTCCGAAGGCCAAGCCCTCATCGACGCCAGCGGCGTCGTCGGCCAGATCACCCGTGACCAGCAGGACAGCTCCGAGGCCATCCTGATCACGGACCCCGATCACGCGGTACCGGTCGAGATCGTGCGGAATGGCCTGCGGACCATCGCCATGGGCACGGGGGACCTCGAGCGGCTGTCGCTGCCCTTCCTGACCCGCAATGCGGACATCAAGGCGGGCGACCTGCTGGTGACCTCCGGCCTCGGCGGCGCGTTTCCCGCCGGCTATCCCGTCGGCACGGTGACCACGGTGGACGGTTCCTCGGGTGATGCCTTCCTGGACGTTGCGGCCAAACCCGCTGCCAGCCTGGACCGGCTCCACGAAGTGCTGCTGGTCTTCCAGCAGCGCGGCGGCGCGGCAAGCGCCCCGGCGAGGCCCCCGGCGTCCACCCTGCCGGCCGCGGCCATGCTTGCGCCTGCTCCCACGCCTGCTCCCACGCCTACGCCCACACCAGACGCCCGGGCGCCGGCCACGCCGGCACCCGCGGTCCCGGCGGAACCTGCCGCGACGCTCCCGGAGGAACCGGCCGCCGCCGTGACGACGCCAGTGGTGGAGCCGTCGCCGAACGAGGAAACTGCGCCCGTGAGCGCGCCAACCGACACGTCAGCGCCTGCCACCGGGTCAGTAGCGCCGGCGGACGACGCCGTCCTGGACCCGGCCGCGACGGGCGACGGGCAGGAAGGAACCACCGAGTGAGCGCTCCGCGCTGGCCGATCTGGCTGCTGCTGGTGCTGGCCCTGGTGGCCGAGCTGCTGCCGCTGCCGGCCACCGTCCAGCCCCTGCGGCCCGCCTGGACCACCATGGTGGTCATCTACTGGTCGCTGATGTGGCCGGGCCGGTTTGGCGTGTTCAGTGCATTCCTGGCAGGACTGCTGGTTGACGTGGCGCACGGCTCGCTGCTCGGCCAGCACGCGCTGTCGTTGTCACTTCTGGCCTACCTGGTCCTGCGTCTGCACCTGCAGATGCGGGTCTTCCCGCTCTGGCAGCTCACCCTGTCAGTCTTCGCGCTGATGTTCCTCGAGGCATTCGTCCTGCTCTGGATCGACGGCGCCACCGGCCGCGCCGAGTTCGGCCCCGCGCGCTGGGGCCCCGTGGTGGCAGCAGGCCTGCTGTGGCCTGTGCTGATGGCAGCCATGGATCGAGTGAGGGAGAGGCTCGAGCGGCGCGACTCGAGCTTCGCCTGAGGCAGGGCTGGCCGTGGCAAGGACGCTGCGCATCAAGGACCACTGGCGGGAGCAGCACCTGTTCACCAGCCGGCTGCTGGTGTCCATCGTCATCGTGCTGGGCCTCACGGGCCTCGTGGTCGGCCGCCTCGTGCAGCTGCAGGTGCGCCAGTACGAGTATTTCTCCGCCCAATCCAGCGGCAACCGGATCCGCGTGCAGCCCATTCCGCCCATCCGCGGCCTCATCCTCGACCGCAATGGCAAGGTGCTGGCCGAGAACACGCCCAGCTACCAGCTGGAGATGACCCGCGAGCAGGTGCCCGACATGGCGGACACGCTCCGCCGGCTGGTCGCGAGCGGCATCGTCCAGGAGGGCGACCTGCCCGAGCTCAAGGAATTGATCGCCAGCCGCCGCAGCTTCGACACGGTCGTCGTGGCAGAACGGCTGACCGACGAGGAGCTCGCCGTGTTTGCCGTCCAGCGGCCGCACTTCCCCGGCCTGGAAATCCGGGCCCGGCTGGGCCGCAGCTATCCTTTCGGCACTGCCGCCGCCCACGTCCTGGGCTACGTGGGTGGCATCAGTGCGGACGACAAGAAGGTGCTGGACCCCGCCGAATACGCCGGCACGACGCACGTGGGCAAGATTTCGGTGGAGCGCAGCTTCGAGGCGGACCTGCACGGCACATCGGGGCACGAGGACGTGGTCGTCAACGTGCACGGCCGCAAGATGCAGGTGCTCAATCGCGTACGCTCGCTGCCCGGACGCGACGTCATACTCACGATCGACATGAACGCGCAGCTGGCGGCCGACACGGCCCTGCAGGGCAAGCGCGGGGCCGCCGTGGCCATCGATCCGCGCAACGGCGAAGTACTCGCCTTCGCGAGCACACCAGCCTACGACCCCAACGCGATCAGCGCCGGGCTCAGCCGTCGCGCCTACGTGGCGCTGCAGGAGGACATCGACCGCCCGCTGTTCAACCGGGCCCTGCGGGGCCAGTACCCGCCCGGCTCCACCATCAAGCCTATGGTGGCCCTCGCGGCACTGCACTACGGGGTCGTCACGCCGGAACACCGCGTGGCCTGCCGGGGCGCCTACAGCCTCCCCGGAAGCAGCCACCGGTACCGGGACTGGCGTCCGGAAGGCCATGGCTCCGTGAACCTCTACACGGCGATCGAGCAATCCTGCGACGTCTACTTCTATTCCGTCGCGCGGGATCTCGGCATCGAACGCCTGGGTGGCTTCCTCACGGCCTTCGGCCTCGGCGACGTCACGGGGCTGGACATCGGCGGTGAGCAGAAGGGACTGGTGCCCAGCCCGGCCTGGAAGAAGAAGGCCTTCCGCCGGCCGGCAGACCAGGTGTGGTTTCCCGGCGAAACGGTCATTTCCGGCATCGGCCAGGGCTACCTGCTGGTGACCCCGCTCCAGCTCGCCCACGCGACGGCGACCGTCGCGGCACGCGGGCAACGGTTCCAGCCGACGCTGCTGAAGGGCTCCCGGGACCCCACCACGGGCACGATCGAATACGAGGCGCCGAAGCCGCTGCCGCCGGTTCCGGAGCAGGATGCCGCGCACTGGGCAGCCATCATCGAGGGCATGCACGGCGTCCTGCAGGGGCCACGCGGCACGGCACGGGCCGTCGGCCTGAACGCCCCGTTCCAGATGGCGGGCAAGAGCGGCACCGCCCAGGTCTTCACCGTGGGCCAGAAGGAGAAGTACAACGCCAGGGACGTCGCGGAGCGTCGCCGCGACCACGCCCTGTTCGTGGCGTTCGCGCCGCTCGATGCACCGCGCATCGCCGTGGCCGTGGTGATCGAGAACGGAGAGAGCGGCAGCAAGGCCGCGGCGCCCATCGCTCGCGCGGTGATGGAGGCCTACCTCAAGGGCGAGACCCCGACGGCCAGCGCGGGCACACCGGCATCGTGAATACGCCATCCCTGGGCATCAGTCTCGAGCCGCGCAGCCGCGTGGAGCAGGGGCTGTCCGCCCGCATCCTGAGGTTCCTTCACCTGGATCCCTGGTTGCTGACCGGAATTGGCGGCGTGCTGCTCGTCAGCATGCTGGCGCTCTACAGCGCCGAAGGCCAGCAACTCGATGAACTGTTCGACCAGGTCGCGCGCATGCTCGTGGCATTCGGGGCGCTGCTCTTCATGGCCCAGATCAGCCCGGCCTGGCTGCGCCGCAGTTCCCCGCTGGTCTACGCCCTCGGCCTGGTCCTGCTCACCCTCGTGCTGGTCACCGGCGACATCGGCAAGGGGGCGCAGCGCTGGCTGGACCTCGGCGTCCGCTTCCAGCCCTCGGAAATCATGAAGCTCGGCGTCCCCATGACCATGTGCTGGCTGATGCACGAGCGTCCATTGCCGCCCTCCCTCGGCATGCTGCTGGTCGTGGCGCTCGTCATCCTGGTGCCGGTGGGAATGATCGCCATCCAGCCGGACCTAGGCACGGCGATCCTCATCGTGCTGTCGGGCGCCGTGGTGATCTTCCTGGCGGGGCTGGGCTGGCGCTACATCGTCGGCCTCGCGGCGCTGGCAGGCGCAGCGATGCCGGCGTTGTGGCTCGTCATGCACGACTACCAGCGGAAACGGGTGCTGACCCTGCTCGACCCCGAGAGTGACCCGCTGGGCGCGGGCTACCACATCATCCAGTCGAAGATCGCCATCGGCTCCGGTGGCATCTTCGGCAAGGGCTGGCTCAACGGCACACAGGGCCAGCTGGAATTCCTGCCCGAACGGCACACCGACTTCATCTTTGCCGTGATCGGCGAGGAGTTCGGGCTGCTCGGCGCCCTCGCGCTGCTCCTCCTCTACCTGCTCATCGTGGGCCGCGGCCTGTACATTGCCGCGGCTGCTCCCGATACGTTCTCGCGCTTGCTGGCCGGCAGCCTCAGCATCACGTTCTTCTTCTATGTCTTCGTGAACACGGCCATGGTCATGGGGATGATCCCCGTGGTGGGCGTGCCCCTGCCCCTGGTCAGCGCCGGCGGAACCTCGATGGTGACCCTGATGGCGGGTTTCGGTATTCTGATGTCCATCCAGACCCACCGGAAACTTGTCGCTCGATGACCCCGACCCCCATCGGCCGGAGGCGAGCAGCGGCCAATATTGCCGCACTGATCGCTGTCCTGGCGGCAACCCTTCTGGCCCCGGCGCCCGCTCGGAGCCTCGACACCAGCAGGCCCGATGTCCAGGCGTTCATCAACGAACTGGTCGGGAACGACGGCTTCGAGAGGGCATACGTCGCAGCGGTATTCAGCGGTATCGAGTCCAAGCAGAGCATCCTCGACGCCATGAGCCGGCCGGCGGAGAAGGTGAAGCCCTGGCACGAGTACCGCGACATCTTCATCACCCCGCGCCGGATCAGCGCCGGCGTGGATTTCTTCAGGGAGCACGAGGCCAAGCTCCGCCAGATCAGCGCCAGCACCGGGGTGCCCGCGGAGATCATCGCGGCGATCCTGGGCGTGGAAACGTTCTACGGCACCCGCACTGGCAGCTTTCGCGCGGTGGACGCGCTTGCCACACTGGCATTCGACTACCCGCCGCGAGGCGCCTTTTTCCGCAGCGAGCTGCGCCAGCTCTTCCTGCTGGCCCGTGATGAGCAGCTGGACATCGGAACGCTCACCGGCTCATACGCCGGCGCGCTTGGGCCACCCCAGTTCATCCCGAGCAGCTACCGCAACTTCGCAGTGGACGGCAGCGGCGATCGACGGAGGGACCTGCTGCAGAACTGGGACGACATCATGGCGAGCATTGCCAACTACTTCGCCAGGCACAACTGGCAGCCGGGCCAGCCCATTGCCACGCGCGCGGAGATTGCGCGGGATGCGCAGCGTCCCACCGAGCCAACCGAACTGGTGCTGAAGGACACCGTCGGCTCCCTCGCCCGCCAGGGCGTGCAGTTCAGCACGGACCTTCCGGCCACGGCACCGGCCATCCTGGTGACCCTGAAGGGCGAGGATGGCGACGAGTACTGGGTGGGCTTCCAGAACTACTACGCCATCACCCGGTATAACCGCAGCACCATGTACGCCCTGGCCGTGCTCCAGCTCAGCGAGGCCATCGCTGCCGGCACACGGACACCGCCGGCCGAGACCGGGGCCGGGGCGCGCCCGGGCGGCGCAGCCGGTGAGTAAGCCCGCGTGAGCGGCCGGCCAGGCATCAGGGCCGGCCTGCTGGTGGCCGCGGTGCTGCTGGCGGGATGCGTTCCCGTCCGCTGGCCCGAAAAGCCGGCCGAAGCGCCTTCCCAGGTGCCGCCGGTGGCGGCGAGCAAGCGGCCGAAGGCAGCGAAGCCTGCTCCGGCGCCGGCGCCGGCACCGGCGCCGGATGGCACGCACACCGGGGAATTGCCGGAGCCGCTGCCGCGATCAAAATCGGGTAATCCACCCTTCTATGAGGTGCTGGGTGAGCGGTACTTCGTCCTGGAGGACAGCGACGGCTACCGGGCACAGGGCGTGGCGTCCTGGTACGGAGCTCCCTTCCACGGCCGGCGGACGTCCAGCGGCACCGTCTACGACATGCACGACTTCACGGCAGCCCACAAGACGCTGCCCCTGCCCACGCTGGTCCGGGTTACGAACCTGGACAACGGGCGGAGCGTGGTGGTGACTGTCGACGACCGGGGCCCGTTCGTGAAGAACCGCCTGATCGACCTGTCCTTCGCCGCGGCGAAGGAGCTGGGCATAGTGGAATCCGGCACCGGCCGCGTCGAGGTCGAGGCCGTCCGCACCCGGCGCGTGCCTGCGGCCGCGGCGGCGCCTGCCGCATCCGCGGCGGCCACCACGGCAAAGGCCCAGCGCATCTTCATGCAGGTGGGCGCATTCAGCGACGAGGCCAATGCCGCCCGGCTCAAGGGCAGCCTCGAGTCCAATGGTGTCAACAACGTCGTCATCCGTTACGATGATCAGGTCCGGCCGGGCTTGTACCGGGTGCGCATCGGGCCCATCGAGGGTTCGGCGGAGTACGACGCACTGGCTTCGCGGCTGGCGTCACTCAGTATCGCCAATCCCCGCCTGGTCACGGAGTCCCCGGTCGCACGGGAAACGTCCAACACCCCGTAGGAGCGCCTTCAGGCGCGATCAGGCTCCTGTCGCGCCTGAAGGCGCTC
>CAZTGY010000051.1:0-1244 GCA_964613445.1 uncultured Chromatiaceae bacterium
AGCACCGTTGCCACGAGACTCATCAACAAGGGCCAGTTGAAGCCGTGCCACAGCGCCAGGCTGTACGGCGGGAGCGTTCCGCCCACGACGCTACCGGCAGCCACGGCGAGAATCGGCCCCACCGTGACGCCGGGCGCGACTCCGACGAGCAGGCAGACGGCCACCAGCGCCTCCACGGGGATCCGCATCCAGCGCGGCGGTTCGTGCGGCACGCGCTCGCGGGTGTCCCATTCGCCGTTGAAGAACACGTCGTGGATGAAACGTGTCGAGTACGCGACGCTGAACACGCCCGCGACGGTGGCCATGACGGGCACAACCCACTTCAGCACGCCCGCGCCATCCAGCAGCAACGTCTCCGCGAAGAACATCTCCTTCGAGAGGAAGCCGTTGAGCAGCGGCACGCCTGCCATCGCCAGGGAGGAGATGATGGCGAGAACGCCGGTGGCCGGCATGAAGCGCCAGAGCCCGTTGAGCTGGCGCATGTCCCGCGAACCGGTCTCGTGGTCGATGACCCCGGCCGCCATGAACAGCGATGCCTTGAAGGTCGCGTGGTTCAGCGTGTGAAAGATCGCCGCCACCGTGGCCAGCGGGTCATCCAGGCCGAACAGCAGCGTGATCAGGCCCAGGTGGCTGATCGTCGAGTAGGCCAGTAGGCCCTTGAGGTCGTGCTGGAAGACGGCCAGGTAGGCGCCCCCGAGAAGCGTCGCAAGGCCGGTGCCGCCTACGACCCAGAACCAGAGGTCGGTGCCCGCCAGCGCCGGGTGCAGCCGGGCCAGCAGGAAGATGCCGGCCTTCACCAGCGTGGCGGAGTGCAGGTACGCCGATACCGGGGTGGGCGCCGCCATGGCCTCGGGCAGCCAGAAGTGCCACGGGAACTGGGCGGACTTGGTGAAGACGGCAAACAGGATGAGCAGCAGCATCGGGACGTAGGCCGGATCAGCGCGGATCCGGTCGCCGGCCGCGAGGACCACATCGAGCCTGAAGCTGCCGGCCATCTGGCCGAGCAGCAGCACGCCGGCGAGCAGCGCGAGGCCGCCGGCGCCCGTGACGAGCAGCGCCATGCGCGCGCCGCGCCGCGCGTCGGCCCGGTCCCGCCAGTGGCCGATGAGCAGGAACGAGGCGAGGCTGGTGAGCTCCCAGCAGATGGCGAGCAGCAGGAGATTGTCGGCCAGCACCAGGCCGAGCATGGCCGCCATGAAGGCCATGAAGGCTGCAAGGAAGCGCGCCGCGGGCTCGCCGTCGAG
>CAZTGY010000051.1:1254-7574 GCA_964613445.1 uncultured Chromatiaceae bacterium
CCAGGCCGACATCGCTGCCGTCCAGGTAGTAGCGGGCGTACAGGATGACCAGCGCGCCGATGCCCGTGACGAGGGTCGCGAAGAGCAGGGCGAGGCCGTCGAGGCGCAGGCCGAGGTCGGCGCCGGCCCCCGCGATGTCGGGGGGAAGCCAGGGGGTGGCCACGGCCGGTATCGGTCCCGCGAACACGCCGGGGGCCAGGGCCGCCAGCGCTGCGGCCGCCGCCAGCGTGGCTGCCAGGGCGATACCTGCTGCGATGTCGCGGCCGCCGGCCGTTGGCGTGCGCGCCGTGAGCAGGGTCAGGAGCAATGCCGCGGCCAGCGGCAGCGCGACGACTAGCAGCAGCATCAGCCGCGCCGTGCCTTCAGCTCACGGGTGAGCACCACGGCGAGCGTGAGGACGGTCAGCGGGATGACGACCCAGCGCATGGCGAGAGTGTATGTCGTCAGCAGGTCATGCTCCTGTGCATCCAGGATCAGGAACGCCGTGTAGGCCACGTAGTATGCGAGAAAGACGCCGCCTTCCCAGCGGGCGATGCTCCTCCCGGTGAAGAACACGGGGAGGCACGCGATGGCGACGGCGATCATCACCGGCATGTCGAAGGCCACCATGGACGGCTGGACCGGCAGGCTGACCGGAGCGACCAGCGCCGAGACGCCGAGAACGCCGAGGATGTTGAAGATATTGCTGCCGACGACATTGCCGACGGCGATGTCCCTCTCGCCGCGCAGGGTGGCCAGCAGGGATGTGGCGACTTCCGGCAGGGAGGTCCCCGCGGCGATGATCGTCAGGCCGATCACGAGCTCGGAAATGCCCAGCTGCCGGGCCAGGGACACGGCCGCCTCCACGAGCCAGTTCGAGCCCGTCACGAGCAGCACCAGCCCGCCGCCGACCAGCAGCAGCTGGCCGGGGAGCCGGTCATCCCAGGCCGGCGACGGGATGTTGCCTGCCCGGGGTTTTCCGAAACCCGGCTCGCTATCGCCGCCGGCGGTCGCCCGCGTTTCCCGCCGGCTCTGTACCACGAGGAAGGTCGTGTAAGCCGCGAGGCCGGCAACGAACCAGAGTCCTTCCGTCCGGCTCAACGCACCGTCGAGGGTTATCGCGAGGAGCCAGAGCGCGGTGCCGATCATGATCGGCACTTCCTGCCGGATCACCTGAACCGAGACGACCAGCGGCGCGAGAAGGGCCGAGGCGCCCAGAATGAAGAGCACGTTGAAGATGTTGCTGCCGACCACGTTGCCCAGGGCGATGTCCACCTGGCCCGATCGGACGCCCTGGACGGAGACCGCCAGCTCGGGGGAGCTGGTGCCGAACGCCACGACAGTGAGGCCGACCACGAGCGGCGAAATGCCGAAGCCGAGGGCGAGCCTGCTGGCGCCCCGCACGAGCAGCTGGGCGCCGGCGATGAGCGCGAGCAGGCCGCCGGCCAGCATCAGCACGATTCCCATGGTCCCCTCCCGGCCCCGCCGGCATTATGGCCCACGGATCATCCGACCGCGGGACCTGCGCGACGTTCACGCCTCGGGCGGGGTCTCGTCGTTGCGCCGGCGATAGAAGTGCACGGTTGTCTCCTTCGGTGGCGGGCTGGACGAGGCGCAATTGCTGCAGTCGCCGGACTTCCCGGGGGCCTGCCTCCGCATCCGGCGCCGCCAGATCCACCGCCCGGCAACCAGCGCCACGATGCCGAGGGCGATGACTTCCTGGATGTCCGGCATGTCCGTACCGCAGCTCAGCTGCCCAGCTGGAAGGCCAGCAGGGCGCCCAGGTAGCCGAGCCCGGTCATGTAGAACCAGGCGAACACCGGCCAGCGCCAGGAGTTCGTTTCACGCCGCATCACCGCCAGGGTGGCGGCGCATTGCAGGCAGAAGACGTAGAAGATCAGCAGTCCGACGGCCATCGGCACCGTGTAGACCAGCGAGCCGTCGGGCCGGGTGGCCGTCTGCAGCCGTTCACGCAGCGCGCCTTCCAGGTTGTCACCCTGGTCGCCCACCGAATAGATGGTGCCGAGCGAGGCGACGACGATCTCCCGGGCGGGGAAGCTGGCGATGACGGCGGCGGAGAGCTTCCAGTCCCACCCCAGTGGCGCGAAGGCGGGGGCGACGAAGTGACCGAGACGCCCGAGCCAGCTCTGCTCCAGGTAGGCACTGGCCTCGGCCGCGTCGAGCGCGGCCAGCTGCCCGTCGCGCTCGGCCAGCGACAGGGTGCTGTTCTCGACGGCTTCGCGCTCCAGCGCGAAGGTGCCGGCGATCTCGGCGGGGCGGGGGAAATAGGCCAGGGCCCAGATGAGGATGGCCACCGAGAAGATCACCGTGCCGGCCCGCACGAGGAAGATGCGGCCCCGTTCCAGCAGCTTGAGCAGCCGCGAGCGCCAGCTCGGCAGGCGGTAGGGCGGCAGTTCTATCATGAAGGTTGGCGTCGGACCGCGGAGCATGGTCCGCTTCAGAAGGAGGGCGGTGAGGACGCCGCCGAGGATGCCCAGCATGTAGAGCGCCAGCAGGATCAGCCCCTGCAGGTTCACCGTGCCACCGAGAAAATGCCGGTCGGGCACGAAGGCACCGATCAGCAGCGCGTAGACGGGGAGGCGCGCGGAGCAGGTCATGAAGGGCGCGGCGAGGATCGTGGCCAGGCGGTCCCGGCGGTCCGGTATCACGCGGGTGGCCATGATGCCGGGCACCGCGCAGGCGAAGCTCGAGAGCATCGGGATGAAGGACTGCCCGGACAGGCCGACCGAGCGCATCAGGCGGTCGACCATGAACGCCACCCGCGGCATGTAGCCGGAATCCTCGAGGAAGATGATGAACGCAAAGAGGATCAGGATCTGGGGCAGGAAGACGATGACGCCGCCGACGCCCGCGATGGCGCCATCCACCAGCAGGCTCGCCAGCGCGCCTTCCGGCAACACCGCTCGGACCCATTCGCCCGTCGCCGAGGTGGCGCCGTCGATGAGCTCCATCAACGGCGTCGCCCAGGAGAACACGGCCTGGAAGACCGCCGCCATCACGAGCACGAACAGGATGGAGCCGATGACCGGGTGATTGGTGACCCGGTCCAGCCGGTCACCCCAGGTGATCGCCCGCGGCGCCCGCTGCTCGGTGCGCGCCACGATGGCATTGATCAGGCCGTAGCGGGCGGTAGCTTCGGCCTCGGCCAGGGACGCCCCGGCCCCGAGTTCCTGGCGGAGGCGCGCCAGCTCGCCACGAAAGGCGTCGCCGGCCGTCATCTCGAAGCGGCGCTCGGCCACGCCCTCGGCGTCGATCAGCGCCCGCTCGACCTCGTAGTCCAGCAGGTGCTGGCCGGCCGCGCGCAGCCGCTGGCCCAGCTCCGCCGCCGCGGCACCGACCTCGGGCAGCACGCGGAGGGCAGGCGGGGCCGGCGCCGCGATCGCCTGCTCCAGGGCGGCGCGCAGCTCGGCGAGCCCGGTTTCACGGGCCGCCGACACGGAAATGACGGCGGCGCCGAGCTGCCTGCCCAGCTCGGCCCTGTCGATGCGGATGCCCCGGCTTTCGGCCACATCCGAGACGTTCAGCGCCACGACGAGCGGCAGGCCGAGTTCCGCCAGCTGCGTCACGAGGAACAGGTTGCGGCGCAGGTTGGTGGCGTCGACCACGGCGAGTACGGCCCGCGGCCGCGGGAGGTCGGTGACGTGCCCCAGCAGGACGTCGATGGCCACCATCTCGTCGGGTGACTGGGCGGCGAGGGAATAGGCACCCGGGAGGTCCACCAGGGTCACGGGCCCGCCGGCCAGGGTGATTTCGCCCGTGTGCCGCTCGACCGTCACGCCCGGGTAGTTCGCGGTCTTCTGGCGGAGGCCGGTCAGCGCATTGAATAGGGTGCTCTTCCCGGTGTTCGGATTGCCGATCAGGGCGACAACGGTCGCGGGTCCGGGCACGGGTAGCGTCATGTCCCCCGCACGACCTGCACGCGGCGGGCCTCCTCGCGCCGGAGCGACAGGGCGTAATCCATCACTTCCACCTCAATGGGATCGCCGCCGATGGCCCGGCGGGTGATCCGCACGGGCGACCCGGCCAGGAGGCCCAGCGCCATGAGGCGCTGCACCAGGGGGCCTGCGCCCTCGATGCGGGTAATGGTGCCGGCCTGGCCGACCTTGAGTTCATCCAGCGTCATGGCGTCATTCTAAATGAGAATCATTGTCATTCGTAGGGCCGACCTGGGCTCACGATGCGGTCCCGCAACGAAATGGGGTATCCGGGAAAGTGCGGAGGGCCCGCCAGGCGGCCGGCCCGCGGGCGCTAGCGGCTGCGGGCAGCCTTCTGGCCGTCGAGTTCCTGCAGGTAGGCCCGGGCGAACTCCTCGGTGAAGAGCTGGGGCGGTCCGCCTTCCTCGCGCTGGGTGAGCGCCGGATAGCTCTCCTCGTAGAGCTCCCAGTACTTGAGCTTGTTGGCGCTGGAGAGCAGCCCGCCGCGCTTCAGGCCCTTGTCGAAGCGGCCCTTCAGTTCTTCCGGGTCGAAGCGCTCGACGTAGTCCTGCACCGCCTGGAGCATGGCCTTGACCAGCGCCTGCTCGTGCTGGCGCACGTCGCGGAACGCGGCGCGCACCGCGTCTTCCGCGCTCAGATAGGCGCCTTCGCTGCGGTCGTTGAGGAGGTACCGGAGCGCCTCGTCGACGCTTGGGGAGAACTTCAGCGGGTTGTTCTGGGCGGCCTGCATCACGGTCTGCGGCAGGCGGAAGGTGTCCTTCATGTGGCTGCGCTCCCGGAGCAGTTCCATGAGGCCGCTCACCATCACCCGCAGCAGCTTGGCGGAGCCCTGCAGGACTTCGGTGGCGGACTGGCCCGGGATGGCCTCGGGCTTGATGCCCGCGGCCTCCAGGAACTGCGCCAGGATGCGCTGCTCCGGGTCGGCGCTGGCAGCGGGCGCGCGCGCCGGCACTGGGGATGGCGCCGGCGCGGGCGAGCGGGCCGTTGCAGGCGCGGACGCTGGCACCGGCGACTGCCGGGCAGCGGGCTGCTTCGCCGGGCTGGCTACGGTGACCGGACGGGGGGCGGCGCCCTTCACGGCGCCCTTCGCCTTCGCCACGATGGACGTGGAAGGCGTCAGGTGGCGCTGCAGGTGGGAGTCCGCTGTCAGCTTGTCCTCGGCCACCAGCATCAGCTCCACGGATTCGTCCTCGGGAACCAGCTGGGCCCGGACGATGGAGTCACGCATGCCGTCTTCGTGGAGTTCCTCGTCGCCGCCGCTGATGTCCACGGCGATCTCGAATTCGCCGATCCGGAGCTGGTCGCCGTCGAACAGGCGTTGCGGATGACCCTGGCCGACCGGCGTGTCCGAGCCATTCACGAAGACGCCATTGCGGCTCGTGTCGACGAGGTAGTAGGCGCCACCCTGGTAATCGATTACGGCGTGCCGGCTGGAAACATAGCGGCTCTCGTCCGGGAGCACCCAGTCGTTGTCCTGGCTCCGGCCGATGGTACCGCCCACGGCGGGGAATTCCCGCGCGCGCTGGTCGCGCGGCAGCTCCTTGCTGTCACTGGTGACGCGAAGTCGAAGCGGCATTGCAGTCCCTCACCCAGCGTGCATCATGGCTGATAGGCCCGAGGCGGGACCTGAGGCCGGTCACACTTCGGGGCGGCGTGGAAAGCCCTGGGTTATACTGCGCGCCCCCGACCCGATCCGCCCATGTCCGCCAGGCACCTCTACAAAGTCATCTTCGTCAGCCAGGGCAAGGTCTATGAGATCTATGCCCGGAGTGTGACGCAGGGCACATTGTTTGGCTTCATCGAGGTCGAGCGGCTGGTCTTCGGCGAGCGTACCACCGTCGTGCTCGATCCCGCCGAAGAGCGGATCAAGACCGAGTTTGCCGGCGTGCGGCGGACGTACCTCCCCATGCATTCCATCCTGCGCATCGACGAGGTCGAGAAGCAGGGGGTCAGCAAGATCACGCCTGCCGAGGCCGGCAACGTCACGCAGTTTCCCGTGCCCATCTACACGCCGGGTGGTTCCGGCGACTCGGGCAAGTGACGGCGCCGGGGGTTCCAGCGCTCATCTGGCCCGGCAGCGCGGCGCTTTCCGGATTCCGGCTCGAGAAGCTGCTGGATGACGTCCGGGCCCGCATGCCCGGCGTGACCGCGGTCGCCGCGCGCTTCCTGCACGTCATCGACCTTGCCGGGCCGCTCGTGCCGGACGCGGAACAGACGCTGCGCAATCTGCTGGACGACGGTTCGGCAGCCACGGACGACCTTCCCGGCGCCCTCATCCTGGTGATGCCCCGGACCGGCACCGTCTCGCCCTGGTCCAGCAAGGCCACCGACATCGCCCGGAGCTGCGGGCTCGACGCCGTGCGCCGCGTCGAGCGCGGCGTGCGC
>CAZTGY010000051.1:7584-12558 GCA_964613445.1 uncultured Chromatiaceae bacterium
CCACGCGCGAGCCCTTCCGGCCTGCGGAGGTGGCGCTGCTCGCGCCACTCCTTCACGACCGGATGACCCAGAGCATCCTGCCGGGACGGCTGTCCGGGCCGGAGCTGGCTGCAGCTCTGTTCGCCGACGGGTTGCCACGCCCGCTCCGACGGGTGCCCCTGTTGCAGGAGGGCGGCGCCGCGCTCGAGCGCGCCAACGCCGACCTGGGCCTCGCCCTGTCGCCCGACGAGGTCAGTTACCTGGCTGACAGGTTCGGTGCCGAGCGGCGCGATCCCACGGACGCCGAGCTGATGATGTTCGCCCAGGCGAATTCGGAGCACTGCCGGCACAAGATCTTCAATGCCCGCTGGGTCATCGACGGGCAGGAGCAGGCGCACAGCCTCTTCCAGATGATCCGTTCCACCCACGCGAACAATCCGCGGGGCGTGCTTTCCGCCTACAAGGACAACGCGGCCGTCATGGAGGGCGCGGTGGCAGGCCACCTGCATGCCGAGCCAGCGACCGGGCAGTACGTCACCACGTTGGCGCCCGTGCACACCCTGATGAAGGTCGAGACGCACAACCACCCCACGGCGATCTCGCCATATCCGGGCGCCGCCACCGGCTCGGGCGGCGAGTTGCGCGACGAGGGCGCCACCGGCCGCGGCGGCCGGCCCAAGGCGGGGCTCACCGGCTTCACCGTCTCCAACCTGGCGCTGCCCGGCTGGGAGCAGCCCTGGGAGTTGCCGGGCGACGCCATCGGCCGGCCCGAGCGCATCGCGAGCGCCCTGCAGATCATGCTCGAGGGGCCGATCGGCGCGGCCGCCTTCAACAACGAGTTTGGCCGGCCGAACATCACGGGCTACTTCCGCACCTTCGAGCAGGCGGATCCGCAGGATCCGGCCAGGGCCCGCGGCTACCACAAGCCGATCATGCTCGCCGGCGGCCTTGGCAACATCTCCGCCCCCGACGTGGAGAAGGCGGACCCGCCGCCGGGCTCCCTCGTGATCGTCCTCGGCGGGCCCGCCATGCTGATCGGCCTCGGTGGTGGCGCCGCATCGTCCGTTGGCAGCGGCAACAGCTCGGCCGACCTCGACTTCGCCTCTGTCCAGCGCGGCAATCCGGAAATCGAGCGGCGGGCCCAGCAGGTGATCGAGGCCTGCCGTGCGCTGGCCGCGACGGCGGGCCGGCCGAATCCGATCCTCATGATCCACGACGTGGGGGCGGGCGGGCTGTCCAACGCCGTCCCCGAGCTGGTGGATCACGCCCACCGGGGCGGGCGCTTCGAGCTGCGCGACATTCCGAGCGCCGACACGGCCATGTCGCCGCTGGAGATCTGGTGCAACGAGGCCCAGGAACGCTACGTGCTCGCGATCGACCCGGTCGACCTGCCCTGGTTCGATGCGGTCTGTGCGCGGGAGCGCTGTCCCTACGCAGTGCTCGGCCCCCTGGACGACACGCGGCGGCTCGTCGTCAGCGATCGCCTGCTGGGCGGGATGCCCGTGGACATGCCGCTGGAGACCCTGCTGGGCAAGCCGCCGCAGATGGTCCGGCAGGTGACGCGCCAGACGGCACCGGCGTCCCACCTGGACCTGTCCGGAATCGCGCTGGCCGACGCCTGCCACCGCGTGCTGCGCCTGCCCGCGGTGGCCGACAAGTCCTTCCTCATCCACATCGGCGACCGGACCGTCGGCGGACTGGTGGCGAGGGACCAGCTGGTGGGCCCGTGGCAGGTGCCGGTGAGTGACGTGGCCGTTACGGCTCTCGGTTTCGAAACCTTCGCCGGCGAGGCGATGGCCTTGGGCGAGCGCCCTCCCGTCGCCCTGCTGGATGCGCCGGCCTCCGGGCGGCTCGCGGTCGGCGAGGCGCTCACCAACGTGGCCGCCGCCTCGATCCGCCACGTCTCGGACGTGCGCCTGTCGGCCAACTGGATGGCCGCCGCCGGCGCGCCCGGCGAGGACGAGCGCCTCTACGACACGGTGTCGGCCGTGAGCGCCCTGTGCCGCGAACTGGCGATCGCCATTCCCGTGGGCAAGGACTCGCTGTCCATGCAGACGCGCTGGCAGGCGGACGGGACGACCCGGGCCGTGGTGGCGCCGGTGTCGCTGGTGGTCTCGGCATTCGCGCCCGTGGACGACGTGCGCCGCACCCTCACGCCGGAACTGCGCCGCGAGCCGGGCACATCGTTGTGGCTGATCGATCTCGGGGCGGGCCAGGACCGGCTCGGTGGCTCCAGCCTGGCCCAGGCCTTCGTGCGCACCGGCGGCAAGCCTCCCGACGTGGATGATGCGGCGCGGCTGGGCGCCTTCTTCGGCGCCGTCCAGGAGCTCCGGGCCGCGGGCCTGGTCCTCGCTTATCACGACCGGAGCGATGGCGGCCTGTTCGTCACGCTGTGCGAGATGGCGTTTGCCGGCCGGGCCGGCCTCGACGTGCAGCTCGAGCCGGGGACCCGGGAACAGCACCTCGCGGCGCTGTTCGCCGAGGAGCTCGGTGCGGTGATCCAGGTGCGCGATGCGGATGCGGGCAAGGTGACGGCGGTGCTGGGGCGTCACGGCCTCGTCAGCCTGCTCGGGCGCGTCGCTGCCGTGACGACGGCCGACCGGGTCTCGATCTCGGACGGCGCCGCGCTGCTGTTCAGGAGTTCCCGTACCGACCTGCTCAGGACCTGGTCCGAGCTGTCCTGGCGCATGCAGGCGCTGCGGGACAACCCGGCTGCCGCCGCCGAGGCCTGGCAGTCCCGGCTCGACCCCGACGATCCCGGGCTGGCCCCGCTACTCACCTTCGATCCGGCCGAGAATCCGGCGGCCCGGATCACCTCGTCCGCCTGGCACCGGCCCCGGGTCGCGATCCTCCGGGAGCAGGGCGTCAACAGCCAGCTGGAGATGGCGGCCGCCTTCGGGCGGGCGGGCTTCGACGCGGTGGACGTGCACATGACCGACGTGCTGTCCGGCCGGCGCACGCTCCGCGAATTCGCCGGACTCGCCGCCTGCGGCGGCTTCTCCTACGGCGACGTGCTGGGCGCGGGCGGCGGCTGGGCGAAATCCATCCTCTTCAACGCGCGGGCCCGGGAAGAGTTCGCGGCATTCTTTGCGCGCCCCGACACCTTCACGCTTGGCGTGTGCAATGGCTGCCAGATGCTGTCGGTCCTCGCGGAGCTGATTCCCGGCGCCGGCCACTGGCCGCGCTTCCGCCAGAACCGCTCGGAGCAGTTCGAGGCGCGGCTGAGCCTGGTGGAGGTGCTGCCGTCCCGCTCGGTGCTGCTCGAGGGCATGGCCGGCAGCCGCCTGCTGATTGCCACGTCCCACGGCGAGGGCCTGGCCACCTTTGCCTCCGGGCACCAGCAGGCCTGCGAGGCGGCGGGGCAGGTGGCCGTGCGCTACGTCGACAACCAGGGCCGGCCGGCGGAAACCTATCCCGCCAACCCGAACGGCTCGCCCGGCGGCATTGCGGGCCTGTGCTCCGCCGACGGGCGGGCGACGATACTCATGCCACACCCGGAACGCGTGCACCGGACCGTGCAGCACTCCTGGCACCCGGACGGCTGGGGTGACGACGGGCCCTGGCTGCGGTTGTTCCGCAACGCGCGGCGGTTCGCCGGCTAGTCCTTCGCGGGTAGGAGCGCCTTCAGGCGCGACCGGCAAATCGTTTACGGCTTCAGCCAGTTCCGGACCGACAGGCCGGGCACACGACGGAACTCCCGTTCGTTGTTCGTCACCACCGTGGCGCCGATGTGCCGCGCATGGGCGGCAATCAGGAGGTCGTAGGGCCCGATGGGCTTGCCCTTGGCCAGCAACGCCGTACGGATTTCCGCGTAATCCTGGGCCGCGGCGCCAGGAAAGTCCTCGGCCTGGAGCAGGTCGAGAAGCCCGGTCAGGGCCAGTCGGCCAGATTCGATGGTTGCGCCTAGGCCTTTCGGACGGGAATCTCCGGCTCGTCCTCGTCGATCCCGGCCGCCTGGTTGGCGAAGAACCGCCGCACCTTCAGCGCCTGCCGGAGCTTCGCGCGTCGCACGTAGGTCTGCGTCAGCAGGTCCTTCATCGTCTCCAGCAACACGGCAGCCTGGCGGCGGTCGAATTCCGGTTCCTGCCTGCCCGCGTCCGGGTCGAAGATGATCCGGCGCACGGCGTTGAAGGTGGCCTCGTCGATGCCGCCAAGTTCCTGCACTTCAGCGACCAGGTCGAAGATACGCAGGCGTCCCGCGTCACCGACATCCTCGAACACGGCCCTGGAGGTCTGCCGGCACATGGCAGCGAAGGCCTGCCAGAGACCGCTGCTGAAGCAGGCCAGCGCCTCCCGGAAGCGGCCTGCCACCGCCGGCGGCAGGTAGCTCAGGCTGAAGCGCTCGGGCGGGTGCTCGACCGGCTGGGGCAGCGGGTGCAGCTCCACCCGGTCGTCGCGCCAGGCCCGGGTCCGGTAGCGCAGGAACACCGGCGCCTTGCAGCCGGCGCACTGGAGGACGATGCCCACCTGGGCGGGGCGGGCCGCATTGAGCTTGTCGAAGGCCGGGTAGGCCGTCACCGTCATCGGCCCGATGGCCCCGCAATGCGGGCATTCCATCGTGCCGGTGCCCCCGTCGCGTTCGAAGCGGCCGTCTGCGGTGATGCTCGCTGTCATGGCTGTTGGCAGATGCCTAGCGCGTCAGCGGCTTGTAGCGGATCCGGTGCGGGTTGTTGGCGTCATCGCCGAGGCGCCGGTGCAGGTCGGCATCGTACTCCGTGTAGTTTCCCTGGAACCACACCACCTGGCTGTTGCCCTCGAAGGCCAGGATGTGGGTCGCGATGCGGTCGAGGAACCAGCGGTCGTGGCTGATGACGACGACGCAGCCGGCGAAGCTGACCAGGGCGTCTTCCAGCGCGCGCAGGGTGTCGACGTCGAGGTCGTTGGTCGGCTCGTCGAGCAGCAGCAGGTTGCCGCCCGACTTGAGCAGCTTGGCCAGGTGGACGCGGTTGCGCTCGCCGCCCGAGAGGTCCTTGACGCGCTTCTGCTGGTCGGTGC
>CAZTGY010000052.1:0-6850 GCA_964613445.1 uncultured Chromatiaceae bacterium
AGGAGCCGGTCCAGAACCTGCTCTACTTCCGCTTTGCCAACTCCTTCCTCGAGCCCATCTGGAACCGCAACTACGTGGAGAGCGTGCAGATCACGATGGCCGAGACCATAGGGGTGGAAGGCCGCGGCAAGTTCTACGAGGAAGTGGGCGCCATACGGGACGTGGTGCAGAACCACCTGCTGGAGGTGGTTGCCAGCCTCGCGATGGAACCACCCGTGGGCTACTGGGGCGAGGCGCAGCGCGACGAGCGCATCAAGGTGCTCAGGGCCATCAGCCCGTTCACCACCCAGAGCATGGTCCGGGGCCAGTACAAAGGCTACCGGGGCGACGAGGGCGTGGCGCCGGACTCGGACGTCGAGACCTACGCAGCCATGGAGCTGCACCTGAATTCGTGGCGCTGGCAGGGTGTTCCGTTCTTCATCCGGGCTGGCAAGTCGCTCCCGGTCACGGCGACCGAAGTGATGGTGATCCTCAAGGCGCCGCCACAGCAGGTGTTCGACGAGCCGGTGCCGCCCCAGTCGAACTACTTCCGCTTCCGGCTCGGGCCGAACCAGGTGGCGATCGCCGTGGGCTCGCGCACCAAGACGCCCGGCGAGCGCATGGCCGGCGAGGAGATCGAGCTCTACGTGTGCAATGCCACGAGCGAGGCCAAGGAAGCCTACGAGCGCCTGATTGGCGATGCCATGAGCGGGGATGCCACGTTGTTCGCACGGGAAGACAGCGTGGAGGCGGCCTGGGCCATCTGCGACCCGGTGCTGAACAAGGGCGGCCCGGCCTACCGTTACGAGCCCGGTACCTGGGGTCCCCGCGAGGCGGAGCGCATGGTGGCCGCCTTCGGCGGCTGGTACAACCCGACCCAGGACGGGATCGGGCGCGGCAGCTGATCGCGCACGGCCGGACCGGAATGCGGCTGGAAGTTGCAAAGACGGCGGACGCGGCAGCTGAGGTTGCCGCGCGCCTGATTGCCACGGTCCTCGGCGTCGCCATCGGGCGCCGCACGCGGGCCTCGCTGGCAGTCAGTGGCGGCAGCTCCCCATTGCCCCTGTTGCGGGTTCTCGCACGGGAGCCCATCGACTGGTCTGCGGTCCACGTGTACCAGGTGGACGAGCGTGTCGTGGCACGAGGCGACTCGGCGCGCAACCTGGGCGCCCTGGACGAGATTCTCGTATGGCGGGGGCCGCTCCCCCGCAGGAACCTGCACCCCATGTGGGTCGATCGCGCTGATCTCGATGGCGCTGCGGATTCCTATGGCGAGGAGCTTGCCCTGGTGGCGGGCGAGCCACCCGTCCTGGATGTCGTCCATCTCGGCCTCGGTGGCGACGGGCACACGGCTTCGCTGTTTTCCGGCGACCCCGCCCTTGCCGTGAGGGACCGGAGCGTCTCCCTCACGGCCGAGCACAACGGGCACCGGCGGATGACGCTGACCTTCCCCGTGCTGAACCGGGCGCGCAACGTGGTCTGGTTCGTCACCGGCGCCGGGAAGTCCGGAGTAGTTGCGGATCTCTACGCCGGCGGCGCCCCGTTTCCCGCCGGGCGCGTGGCCCGGCGCCGGGCCGTCCTCGTCGCCGACGAGGCTGCTGCCCGGGAGGCAGTCGTGCCGAAGCGGCGGCGCCCGGTTGCGCGCCGGGTCGTCGTCCCGCTCCGTCGTCCCGACAAGTAAGAAATGACCTGTGCGCCCTATTCGGCCCGCGGCCAGGCGCTGGCGTCGATGGTTTCCAGGTAGCCGTGCCAGGTGGCGTAGCCGAGCAGCGGGATCATCACGATGAGCCCGATGAATGCTGTCGCGAAGCCAATCAGCAGCGCCGCCAGGATCACCATGGCCCAGTTGAACATCGCGCGCTTGTTGCGCAGCACGGCGTTGATGCTGGTCACCACCGCAGTTACGGAATCCGTTTCGCGGTCGTCGATCATCGGCAGCGAGAAGGCGCTGCCGGCGAAGATCACCACCGAGAACACCCCGCCGACCAGGCCACCCGCCAGCAGGTAGGGCCAGAGTTCCGCCAGCTGCGGGTTGGCATCACTCGGCAGGAAGATGCTGATGACCGACACGGAGCGCGCCCAGACCAGGAAGACCACCAGCAGCGTCAGGCTGAAGACCATGGCATTGCCGAAGGCGCGGCGGACACCGCGTATCGTCACGACCATCAGCGGCTTGCGGCCGGCGGCGACCTGGCGGCTGACCTCGTAGAGGCCGATGGCCGCCACCGGCGCGATGAATACGAACCCGGTCAGCGCGGCGAAGACCAGCACGTAACTTCCCAGCCGGTAGGCAAGCCAGGTCACGAGGTAGCTGAGGGCAACCAGCGTGATGCCGTAGCTCAGCGTCGGGCGCCACCCGTGAACCACGTCGTGCCAGCCCTTGCGCAGCCAGCCGAAGGGTGCCCGTGGGTCCAGGCGACGGCAGGGCGCGACGAAGGGCAGTGCTTTCGACGTCTCGCTGCTCATGGGGTCCAGCCCCCGGCTTCACAGTGCGGATGCCGTTCGAGCCTAGCGCCGCCTGCCGCGAAACACAACGCACGGGGAGTCGAGGGCCCTCATGCCAAAGAGGGCAGGTTCGGCGGTCAGGCCGCCGCCCCGTTGGAGCCCTGTTCGACATAATATGCTGGCTGGTTCCAGCGCCGCATGGCCCTGGTGGATCGATGAAACAGGGGAGCGACGAAACCACATGTCCACAATCTTTGCGTTGCTGCTGATCGCGTCCGGGCTCGCCATCATGGCGTTCGGCCTGTTCTTCTTCTATGCGTGGCTTCCGCTGCTCTATGCCCTGGTTGGACTGGACATTGGCCTCTTGCTGGGCCGGTCCCTGACCGGGGGCATGGGCACGATGTCGGTTGTCTTCGGCATCGTAGGCGCGCTTTTGCTGGGTGCTGCGTCCTATTTCCTCGAGCCTTACCGGCGGATCATGCTCGGCGTCTTTGGCGGAGTCCTGTTCGGGCTCGCGATGGCGAGCGCCTTCGGCCTCGAGAGCTGGCTCGGCGGAATGTTCTCCTGGTTGGTGGCGCTGGTTTGCGGTGTGATCGGCAGCGTGCTGGTCCCGCGACTTTTCAACCTTTTCGTGGTTTGCGCCACGGCCATCAGCGGCGCAGCCATGGCGATGACGGGAGCCAACCACCTGTTCCCGGGCCTTGGATTGTTCGACCGCGTGAACGGCGGCGTGCTACCGGCCATTCTCGCATTTGTTCTGGCTGTTGCCGGCGTGGTCTGGCAACAGAGGAATATCGCGAAGTGGGCCCGGCTTGCCGTCACCCACGAGAGATGAAGGCCGGGGGGCACGCCCGGCAGGATGGCTAGCGCCTCGCCTGCCGGCCCTGGCGTCGGTCGAGTGCCCGGGGCCTGCCATCCCCGGTGGCCTGGTACCAGACGGTGTGATCGCCCGCGATCGTCCGCCAGGCCAGCTCGGGGTCCGGGGCCACCACGTCGAAGGTGTTGAACCCGCAGCGCTGCATGAAATGCAGCTGTTCCTGCAGCACGTCCCCTACGGCGCGAATCTCGCCGGCGTAGCCGAGGCGTTCCTTCAGGATCCGGGCGTGGGTGTACGCGCGGCCATCCCGGTACCTGGGGAACTCCAGCGCGACGAGGTCGAAATGTTCGAGGTCGCCGGCTATCCCGGTCGGGGACTGGTCGCTCCGGAGGCGGATGCCAAGCGGCGTTCCCCGGGCCAGCAGTTCGTCCCGGCGCGCCTGCCACTGGTCCAGGCTGACGATCAGCGGCACGCCTGCCGGCAGGTCAGCGAGGCCCGAGGCATCGGTGAAGGGATCCGGCACGACCCGGCCGTCGCGGATCAGGCCCATCAGGCCACCGCCCGCGCGCGGGGGGCAGCATCCGCATAGACCGCTTGCCTGAACGGGTCGAGTCCCACGCGGCGGTAGGTGTCGAGGAAGCGCTCGTCGGCCTGCCGCAGCTGCCCGTAGCAGGCCACGATCGCCTCGATGGCCGGCGGCACTTCCGCGGCGGAAATGCTCCGGCCCAGCCGGTCGCCCAGCGAGGCGTCCTCACCCGAGGAGCCGCCGAGGGTCAGCTGGTAGAACTCCTGGCCGTTCTTCTCCACCCCCAGGATGCCGATGTTACCCACGTGATGGTGACCGCAGGCGTTCATGCAGCCGGAGATGTTGATCGTCAGTTCACCGATGTCCTGCAATGCCGCCACATCGCCAAAGTGCCTGCCGATGGCCTGCGCCACGGGGATCGCGCGGGCGTTGGCGAGCGCGCAGAAGTCGAGCCCCGGGCAGGCAATGATGTCGGTGAGCTTGCCGATGTTCGGCGCGGCCAGGGACAGCTTGCCGAGTTCCTGCCAGAGCGCAGGCAGGTCCCGCTCACGGACGTCGGGGAACACCAGGTTCTGGCGGTGGGAAACCCGCAATTCGCCGAGGCTGAACTGGTCGGTCAGGTCGGCGACGCGGTCCATCTGGTCAGCCGTGAGGTCGCCCGGCGCTATCCCGGGCGACTTCAGCGACAGATTCACGATGGCGTAGCCGGGCGTGCGATGTTGCGCCACGTTGGCGTGGTACCAGTCGTCGAAGGCCCGGTCTGCACGGCGCTCCTGCGCGATCGCTGCCGACGAGTCCGGCAGGGTTTCCCACTCGGGGTCGGCGAAGTAAGCCGTGATCCGCTCGATCTCGGCACGGGGAACGGCGAGCAGCGGGCTTTGCCGGATCTGCTCCCACTCTTCGTCCACGAGCCGGCGGAATTCGCCGGGACCCAGAGCGTTCACCTGGACCTTGATCCGGGCTTTCTGCGGGTTGTCCCGGCGACCGCCCAGGTTGTAGATGCGCAGGATCGCTTCCAGGTAGGACAGCAGGTCCTCCTTGGCCAGCCATTCCCGGATCGTATGGCCCACGTAGGGTAGCCGCCCCTGGCCGCCGCCGACGATGACCTCGAAGCCGATGACCCCGTCGGCATTCCGGCGCAGGTACAGCCCCACGTCGTGGAACTTCACGGCTGCCCGGTCGACGGGGGCGCCCGAGACTGCAATCTTGAACTTGCGCGGCAGGTAGGAAAATTCGGGGTGCAGGATGGACCACTGCCTGATGAGTTCGCACCAGGGCCGGGGGTCCTCGACCTCGTCCCGCGCCCGGCCGGCGAACTGGTCCGCCGTGATGTTGCGCACGCAGTTGCCGGATGACTGCATCGCGTTCATCTCCACCTCGGCGAGCGCCGCCAGCACGTCCGGCGCTTCGTCGAGCCTGATCCAGTTGTACTGGATGTTCTGCCGCGTCGTGAAGTGGCCGAAGCCCCGGTCGTGGCGCCGGGCGATCCAGGCCAGCTTCCGGAGCTGGCGCGCCGAGAGGCAGCCGTAGGGGATGTTCACCCGCAACATGTAGGCGTGCAGCTGCAGGTAGAGGCCGTTCATGAGCCGCAGGGGCTTGAACTGGTCCTCGGTGAGGTCGCCGCTCAGGCGGCGCTGCACCTGGCGCCGGAACGTCGCGATCCGTTCGGCAACCAGCGCGTGGTCGAATTCGTCGTAGCGGTACACGACGCTCAGTCCGCGCGGTCGGTGCGCACGGTGGGTCCGGCCGCCCGGATGGCTTCCCTGAATGCCACCGGCTGCCGCTGCCCCGCAACCTGCCGGATGCCGATCAGGCCGGGTTCCACCACGGCGTTGCGCGATTCCGCTTGCAGCGCCGCGGTGAGCAGGCGACGGGCCGTGTCCGGGTCCGCGGCAACGGCACCACCGCCAATATCCTCGACCCAGTTGCCATCGGCAGCCAGGAACACCACCCGGCCATCAGTCAGCCGGTTAGCCAGAACCATTTGTCCCGTCGCGTCCATGAGCCTAGATTTGGAGCCTGGATTGCCAGCAGGGAAACTGCCGAGGCTGCCAGCTTAGCCACGGTTCGGTTGGCGACATAGTCGGATTGGTTGCATGCATATGCCGGAGGCATGACCTGGACCCCAGGACCCACGCAGACAGCCGCCTGGAGCGGCTATCCCCCGGGCACCAGTCCCTGGCCGGGCGCATGCTGGCCTTCATGGCACGGGCTGACCGGAAGTATTTCGCCCGGGCCCAGGCCCTGAACGGGACGCCGGTCACGCCGGCCCCGGGCGACACGCTGACCCGGGAAACCGACGATTCACTGTACGACGTCCGGGTCACTCGCGGTCCCGTCGTCGAAAAGCTGGGCCGGATGATCGCGGAGGGCAAGAAGACCCAGCCCGGGCGGCGGGAGGGCGAACTCGTGTGGAGCCGGTTCTATTCCCTCGACGTGCATCCCCGAACGCCGCTGGTCGGCATGCTGCATGCCACGCTGGTGCTCCAGTTCTATGAGGACGGTACCGGGTTCGCCGGCGGGTGGCTTGGTGTGATGAACGGCACCCGTGTCGAAGAGGACATGGCTACCCTGACGGGCGTCGTGGACGCGCACTTTGCGGGCCATGGCAGGAGCCCCGATGTCTACCGCAGGCTCATCATCAAAGGCACCGGGGACACCATCGCCGAGTTTCGTCGTCGGCCCGATCCCGGCGGGGTGTCGTTCTACGGTCCACCCGTCTTTCCAGGCGACGTCGGCCGGTCCTACGAATTCATCGAGTGGCTGTTCGAGCGCTTCATCGACGCCTACCTGGACCTGGTTCCCGGGAGGACCGGCGTCGCCGTGACAGCGGATGATGTTGCCCGCCAGGATGCCATGCGCAGGCGCTGGCTCGTGGATCAACTGTACAGCGACCCGTTCGCGAGCAAGCTGGTGCCCTTCGAAGTCTGGTCGCTGGCCAACGTTCCCCCGGTGGTGCGCTTCTAGCGCGGTTTCTGCCGGCGGCGGCGCAGGAGCTCGGCGATGACAGGGACAAAGGGCAGCAGCGCGCCCAGCAGGACGACGCTCCAGTGCATGTAGATGCCCACCAGGACCAGGAACAG
>CAZTGY010000052.1:6860-12304 GCA_964613445.1 uncultured Chromatiaceae bacterium
TGATCCAGAACCAGCCACCCATCGGGCATGAGTATAGCTTATTGGGTGAGAGTAGCCTTAAAAAAAACAACCCCCGGCCCGCGTGGGGCGGGGCCGGGGGCTGTGCCGGGTCCTGGAGGATTAGTCTAGGAAGCCTTCCCGACGGTTATTGTTATATAGGGATTTGCTGGAAAATAAATCATCCAGATGGGTGATGCCTTATCCCCCAAATGGGGGGTATGGCGGCAGAATCCGGCCCGGGACGGGACCACCAAGTGGTCAGTCACGAACCTCGTCAACCGTTGCCTGGCCCGACAGCCGGCGCCGCAGGTGCGCCCAGCACATCCCCACGGTCAGGATCACTGCCACGCCGACCAGCGCGAGCCACATCAGCGTCGTGCCGGAAGTGCTCGTCATCACGTCATAGAAGAAGAGCATCCAGACGAGCACCGCAAACAGGCTGCCGACCATCACGATGCCGAACAGTCCCAGCGACTGCCGAGTGGCCTGCACGAACAGTACCCATCCGGCGAGGAGGGCGAGGCCGGCGAGCACGTGCAGCGGCCCGAGGCTGCTGGCCAGGAATGCGTCGCGCGCCCAGTGAAAGAACGAGAAGCCGCTGGGATTGAATGTCAGCAGCACGACGATGAGGGCGAAAATCAGTCGCAGCACCACGCTGCCAAACGTGAATCCCGGCTCATCGGTTGCGCGTCCGCTGATCTGGTCTCCGCTCATCGGGGCCCCTCCCGCGCTAAACTGTCCTCATTCTAACGCCAGACGAGTTGCGCACCATGCCTGCCTGGGTCCGCCGCTGCATTTACGCGCTTGCCGTGCTGGCCCTTGTCGCCGTCGGATTGCAGGTCTACAGCGTGATTCCCTCGACCTTCGAAGTGCAGCCACTGGGCCTGCCTGCCGGCACGCGCCATGCGGTGCTCCTGATCCATGGCAGTGGCGGGCGCGATGAACCCACACTGCTGGCACTCGAGGATGCTTTCCGGCATCAGGAAGCTCCCGGGCCCGGCACGGCGATCGTCCGTTACACCTGGTCTCCCTGGTCGGACGCCAGGTTACGCACCCAGCCGAACGGCGTGCGCGTGGGAGAACGGCTCGGCGAGGAACTCGCCGGAATGCCTGGTCTCGAGTCGATCCACCTGGTTGCCCACAGCGCCGGCGCCTATGTCCTCGAGCCGCTGTGCGCGACCTATCGGTCACGCCGGCCTGGGAGTGGAGCCCGCATCGCCATGACTTACCTGGATCCAATCGGCTTCCGGGGGCCGCTGGATCCGGGGTGGGGCGCCCGCACCTACGGACGCTGCGCCGACGACGCGGAGGCCTTTATCAACACCGACGATCCCGCCCCGGCCACTGCAGCAGTGTTGCGGCATGCCCGGACGACTGACGTTACCGCCGACCCGGGGCGCCGCAGCTTCGGAGGCGGCGGCCATCGGTGGCCGGTCCAGTACTACGCCGAGCACCTGAAGTTTCCCGGCGCCGCCCGCCGGCCCGATCCCCGATAGGCGGATGCCAGGGCACCATGCCACCTCCCGTCGCCGAACTGTCGAACCGCCCAAAGGGGCGCTCCCTGCGTCCCTTGCGGGAGTTGCTGCCGTTCATTCGTCCCCACTGGCGCATGCTGCTGCTCGCGCTGGTGGCCCTCCTGGTCGGTGCTGGCGCCTTGCTGGGGTTGCCCGTTGCGCTCCGCTACGTCGTCGATTTCGGCATCGCGGGCAAGGACCCGGCGCAGATCGACCGCTACTTCCTGTACCTGTTCGGCGTGGCCTTCATCTTCGGCATCTTCGCCGCAGCCCGGATCTACCTGGTGAACTGGCTGGGCGAGCGCGTGGTCGCCGACATCCGCCAGGCCGTCTACCGGCGCATCCTCCGCCTCGACCCCACCTTCTTCGAGGTTACCCAGACGGGAGAAGTCCTGTCGCGCATCACGACCGACACGACCCTCATCCAGTCCATTGCGGGTTCCGGCATCTCGATTGCCCTCCGTAACGTCATCCAGCTGAGTGGCTCGGTGGTGATGCTGGCCATCACCAGCCCGCGCCTCATGGGGATGATCCTCCTGCTCGTGCCGGCGGTGGTGGTGCCCCTCATCGTGATCGGTCGCCGGGTGCGCGGCCTGTCCAGAGCCGCCCAGGACCGGGTGGCTGATTCCAGCGGCATGGCGGGCGAAACCCTGAATGCCATCCAGACGGTGCAGGCGTTCACCATGGAGGAGTTCCAGGGCCGCCGCTTCGGCGAGGCCGTCCAGGCCAGTTTTGCCGCCGCGATCAGGCGCGCGAGGGCAGGTGCGGTGCTCACGGCCGTCTCGGTGCTGTCCCTGTTCGGCGCGATCACCTTCGTCCTGTGGATCGGGGCCCACGCGGTCCTGAACGGCGAGATCAGTGGCGGGCAGCTGGGCCAGTTCCTGCTCTACGCGATGTTCGTGGCAGCCTCGGCCGCCTCCCTGAGCGAGGTCTGGAGCGAGGTCCAGCGCGCGTCCGGTGCCATGGAGCGCCTCATGGAGCTCCTGAACGCCGAGCCACGGATCACGGTGCCCGTGAGCCCGGTGGCCTTGCCGCCCAGGCGCGAGGGCAGCATCCGGTTCGAAGAGGTGTGCTTCAGTTATCCGTCCCGTCCCGGCGTCCCGGCACTGCAGGATTTCTCACTGAGCATTGCCCCCGGGGAAAGGGTCGCCTTCGTCGGACCCTCGGGTGCCGGCAAGACCACCACCTTCCAGCTGCTCCTGCGCTTCTACGATCTTTCGTCGGGCCGGATCCTGCTGGACGGCGTGGACATCGCCCAGGCGAGGCCGGAGGACGTTCGGGGGAGGGTTGGCGTCGTGCCCCAGGAGACGGTCATCTTTGGCGCCACCGCGCGGGAGAACATCCGCTTCGGCAGGCCCGAGGCGACAGATGCCGAGATCGAGGCAGCGGCCCGGGCGGCCGCTGCCGACGACTTCATCCGCGCCTTGCCTGAAGGCTACGATACGTTCCTCGGTGAACGCGGCACGCGCCTGTCGGGCGGCCAGCGCCAGCGGATCGCGATCGCGCGTGCCATCCTCAAGGATCCGCCGGTACTGCTTCTCGACGAGGCGACCAGCTCGCTCGACGCGGAGAGCGAGCGGCTGGTTCAGGAAGCGCTGGAGTTTCTCGAGAAGGACAGGACGACGATCGTCATCGCGCACCGTCTCGCGACGGTCCTCGAGGCCGATCGCATCGTGGTCATCAACGAGGGCCGGATCGTCGACATCGGTCGCCACGAAGAGCTGGTCCGCCGGGATCCCCTCTACGCGCGCCTGGCCGAACTGCAGTTTGGCGAGTCGCAGCCGGCGGATGCTTCAGCGCCTGAGCACGAGCGAGTCCCCGCGTAGGCCCGGAATCACCGCGGCCCACAGGATCTGCTGCGCGGGCAACTGCCGGAATTCAGGTTTACATAATCTCCTAATCTGCCCGGGCGGGGTCTGCCGTTGGCGTTAGACTACTGGGATCCAATGGCGCAACAGAGGGACATAGAACATGCGCACTCCATGGTTGGGCATCTCGGCGGCCGTTGCGGCCGCAATCACGCTGACGGCGTGCGGAGGCGGCGGTGGTGGCTCCGCGGCGGGCCCTGCACCCAGCGCCACGACTGCCACCGTCGGCGTCCTGATCACCGATGCGCCCGTCGGCCAGTGGGACGAGGCGATCGCCACGATCACCTCTGTCACACTTATCGGCGATAGCGGCCAGGCCCAGCTGTTCAGCGGCTCGCAGACGCTGGACTTGCTGAAGCTCTCCGATTTCTCCGAGCTCTTCGCGGTGTCCGATGACGTGCCCGCGGGCCGCTACAGCAAGATCCGCCTGCAACTCTCCGACCTCGTCCTCAATGACATCAACCCGGACACGGGCAATGTCATCGACAGCGAGCGCCCGCAACTGGTCGGCAACGGCAAGATCGACCTGAATCCGCGCAGTTCATTCGTTCTGGCCGGAGGCGACGTCGTCTTCATCGAGCTCGACTTCGACATGGAGAAGTCACTCAAGATTACCGAGACGGGCAATGGCAAGCTGATCATCCGCCCTGTCGTATTCGTGGACATTCGTACTGAGAGGCCGCAGGCCCGGCTGTCTCGCGTCCACGGCGAGATCACGGAGGTCGATCCGCTCACCGGAGATTTCCGCCTGTGCCAGACGGTGTATGTCTCGCAATGGGACGACCATGGCGATGATGGCTTGACCGGGGACCGGAATCGCCGCTGCGTCACCGTCAGCACCGACGACGCTACGGGCATTTTCGGCGAGGACGGCCTGCCCCAGGCCTTCGAGGATCTGGCGGTCGGCGAGGAAGCAACCGTCATTGGCCGGCTGCGTCCGCTGGCTGACGACGAGGATGACGACTCCGGCGATAACAACGATTCGAACGACGACCGTTCCAGCGGCGACGGGTACGATGGTGACCATCACTACTTCGCCCTCGATGCCTACGTGGTGGAGGAAGGCCCGCTCGGGACCTTCCGCCGCGTCCGGGGCACCGTGGCTGCGGAGGTGGATCCACTGACCGGCCGCTTCGAGCTCAACGTGGCCCCGGGCCAGGGAATCGCCACCGAGGCCGGCCTGCCGGTGCAGCTGTTCGACGCGAGCCGCGTCTTCAACCGCAATGGCGAGGAGCTTGGCCGGGAAGACATCGTGATCGACCGGGTCGCTCTGGCTGACGGCGTTCTCCTGATCGGCGATGACGACGTGCTGCGCTCGCCACTCGTGGTCCTCGGGGATCTCGCCCCGAGCGATACCGCGGCCATCGAGGGCACCGTGGTGGACGTGAATACGGCGGACGGCACGCTGCTGGTCAACGACGGTACGCTGGACCGCTGCGTGAATGCAGCCAGCGCCGAGATTTTCGTCGTGGACGACAGTGATGGCTTCTCGAGCTCGCGAGGCGAACTCGACGACATCAGTCCAGGGCAGTCCGTGTCGGTGTTCGGTACGGAGGACCTGGATGGCTGCCTGGTGGCCGACACGATTCTGGCCGAGGCGCCGGGCGTCAATTCGCCGTAGCAACAGCCCGCTGCGGCAGCCTGGTTGCGGCGACTAGTCGCCGCAACCAGGCCAGTTGCGCTTCCGGAGGCAAGTCCGTTCCCGCCGGGCTAAGCTTCACCCATGAAGGACGAACTCCAGTGCTGGCGCTGCGGGGCCTCCCTGGCCACGCTCCGGCTGCCCATCGGCCGCACGGAGGAGTGCGCCGCCTGCCGCAGCCAGCTCCACGTCTGCCGGATGTGCCGGTCCTGGGACCGGGCCCGGCCGAAGCAATGCCGGGAGGACGATGCGGAGGAGGTGCGCGACAAGGAGCGGGCCAACTTCTGCGACTGGTTCAAGCCGCGGTCCGGCGCGTTCGATGCGGCAGGCGCGGTTGCCGAGGCCGCGGCCAAGTCAGCCCTGGAAGGCCTCTTCGGCCCAAAGAAATCGTAGGAGCGCCTTCAGGCGCGACCGGGGAGCCTC
>CAZTGY010000053.1:0-3624 GCA_964613445.1 uncultured Chromatiaceae bacterium
CCCCAACACCGCCCCGGGCGGGTTCGGCCGGGCCGCGCCTGAAGGCGCTCCTACACGGCCGTTGCCTTCCGGGGATCCGGCACGTCGACGAAGAGGAACCAGATGCCGGCGAGCGTGGTCAGCACCGCGCCGCCGAGCATCGGCATCACCGGCGCCGCCGCGTAGACGAGTCCGCAGAGGATCGGCCCGAAGATCATGCCCACGGTGGGCGCGGCCGACAGCAGCCCGGCGACGGCCCCCTGCTCTTCCCGCTCCACGCTGAGGCTGCCGGCAGCATTCAGGCCGGGCGCCGTGAAGCCGAAGCTGAGGCCGAACAGGCCGTAGCCTACATAGAGGGACGCCAGACCGGGACCGAAGGCCAGCAGCAGCAGGGCGACGGTCATCACGCCGAACCCGGTCTTCAGCATCGTCGCCGGCGATGCCTTCCAGCGCTGCAGCACCACGGCCTGGACGAACACCGTGACGAAGGCCATGGAGAGCATGGCGATCATCATCGTGCGCTGGGCCGCCGTGGTGTCCGTGACGCCGAAACGGTCGGCGATGTAGCCCGCCGTGATCGTCTGCACGCCGGTGAAGGTGCCGAACACGACGACCCAGCCGACCAGGTACGGGACGATGCGCGGGTCCGTGATCCTGAGCTTCAGGTCCTCACCGGCGCTGGCGCGACGCGCGGGCTCGGGCAGGGCGACGTAGGCCCAGATGCCGGCGGCAGCGGCCAATGCAGCGGCGGCATACATCGGGAACAACGGGCTGATCACCAGCAGGGCACCGGCAAACGCCGGCCCGATGATCGTGCCCAGGCCACCGGACATGGCCACCAGTGCCATCCCCGCACCGCGGGATTGCTCGTCAGTGGTATCGGCGATGTAGGCGGTCGCTGCCGGGTTGATGCCGCCGACCACCAGGCCATAGGCGAGTCGCAGCACCAGCAGGAGGGCAAACAGCGCGCCGCCGGTGATCACATCGAGCAGTCCCAGCTGGACCCCGAAGGCGAGCAGCGCGTAGCCCACCGCATAACCGGCGAGGCCGATCAGGTAGACCGTCCGGCGGCCCAGGCGCTGGCTGGCGCGGCCCCAGCGGGGCGCCGAGAAGGCCAGCATCACGTTGGACGCGGCGATGATGAAGCCGAGCTGCCACTCCTCGATGCCCAGCTGCCGGGCGATGGGCGCGAAGATGACGAACAGAAGGGACTGGCCCATTCCGTAGGTGATGAGACCGACGAGCAGGATCAGTCGATCCCGCGGCATTGCAGTGGCCACCAAGCAACTCCTGAAAACCGTGGACGGCGGGCTACGGGGGTGCCACGCCGGGGCGCTAGGATAGGCGAATTCCGCCAGTGTTTGGTGCTGACCATGTTGTCGATCAAGGCGTGCCCCCTTCCCGACGGCGCGCTGCTTGGCCGGTATCGCGCCAATGGCGCCTTCACGGACTGCTACATGACCGAGGTCGGGCTCCCGGTGACGATTGCCCGCTTTGTGGCGGCGTTCTATACCACCCCGGTGTTCAGGCTGGAACGGCTGATCCTGGCCTGGGGCCTCTCGAGGCCATCGACGGATACCGAGGCGGACCAACTGGCCAGCGGCCGTATGGACACTTTCTCGGCATGGCGGGTGGAGGACCGCCGGGAAGACCAGCTGCTGATGGCCGACGTGAAGGGCCGGACACGGTCCTGGTTCATGGTGTCGCCCGGTCAGCCTGGCACCGGGCCGCGGACGCGCCTCTATTTCGGCTCGGCGGTGCTACCGGTGATCAACCCGGCAACCGGCGCACCGGGAATGAGCCCGGGATTTCGCGCGCTGCTCGGCTTTCACCATCTCTACTCGGAAGTATTGCTGTACTCGGCCCGGTCGCGCCTCGAAACAAAGGGGCACTGATCAGTCCAGCAGGGACAGGTCCACCGGGAAGGCACTCGCAAGATGGATACTTTCCGCCGCATCCACCTCACAACACTCCGGGCCGCGTCACCCGCGCGTCGACCTGGCCCTGAATCCCGAGATGGCGAGAACCCCCGTCGTCAGCAGCCATAGCGCGGATGGCGCGGGGACGGTTGTCACGGTAACGCTGTCCACGAGGACCTGGGTATTGGCCAGGTTGTTCAGTCCGCCGTTCTGCGGGTTCGCCGTGTCGCTGATCCCGTAGTAGATGAAGCCGAGGCTCCACGGGGACGGAAAGGCAGGCGCGCTGAGCGCATCGGAATCGATGGCATTCCCGCCGATTCGCAGGAGAGACAGGGAGATCTCCGTCCGGCGCGGGCCATCGAAGTCAAAGGAGTATGCGTACCAGACGTCGGTTGGCGGGTCGGCGCCATTGTTGTCGAGCACCGTGAGGCCGCTCTGCGTGCTCACCTGGACGATCCGGCTTCCCACGGAGAGCGTCATGTCCGTGACCGCGCCCTCAAATACGCCGACCTGTGGGTCGGGACTTCCATCGGCGACGTCCATATCGACGGTGAAGGTGAGCGTCATCACCGCATCGGGCGACGGAGCTGGAACGGCCAGGAGCCCGGCCGGGTCGTAATAGTCTGGTTGGTCACCGCTGGCGACAACCCGGAGCAGGGCAGCGTCCACCTGGCCGCTGACCAACGCCACGAGCAACATCATCAGGCGCTTCATTGAAGATCTAGCCGCCAGTCAACGCCGCCGGGCGCGCCATACCAAGTGCGCCGAGGGCACCCGCCAGCAGCCACGCCGCGCCCGGCACCGGCACGGGGGTCAGGAACCGGGCAGTGACGGACCCAAGCGTATTGCCGCAAGAACCCTGGGCGAGCAGGGTGCCCTGGTCGGTGAACAGGTTCATCGGGCCGGTGGTACTGCAGAACTGTATGCCTGAGTTCAGGGAGACGAACTCCGTCCCCAGGCTCACGCCGCCGAGCCCGCTTGCGAACATGCCCACCCAGCCTGGCAGGCTGGTGAAGGTGTTGGGCCGGCCGAAGGACAGCAGGGGGCTGCCGTAAATGCCGGTATAGGCCTGAGCGAGGAAGATCTCCACCGCAGTGGTGAAGTTGGCGAGCGGTAGTCCATCAATCTGGATGCTCGCCACGCTGCCGGGGTCGCTGAAACCCGGCCCAAAGAAAGAGTAGGTGCTCCCCTGGGTATCGCCGCTCCAGGTCGTGACGTAGTCCGTGTTCCCATCAAGTATCACGGTGAACGTCCTGGAGGAAAAAGGCGTGCCGCCAAGCGAACCGCTGGCGACTCCGGTCAGCGTGTAGCGAATGGGTTCGGCCTGAGCGGGGGTAGCGAGGAGGAGTACTGCCAATGCGCCGGAAGTTGCCAGGCCTGTGATGGTCGCTTTCATGATTCCCCGGGTCGATTGTGCACTCTTCATTTCAAACGTAGCACACGCTCACAAGGGCAGGCACGCGGACTTTGCATAAGTCCAGCGGCTAGCGCCGGTTCTCAGTCCGGCAGCGACAGCGCCGCCCTCCGCCGTCAAACGGCAACCCCTCGTGGCGTTGGGTTTCGGAAGAGACCTACGAATCCATTGCCTGGCGCCAGTGGCTACCAATGACGTTAGAAGGAGCCATAGCCCTCCTGGCAACGGAACAGCATTCCCACCTCCCGCTACTACGTTGAACATGAAACCATCGCCCGCCTTGGTGGCGACCATATTCATCTTGAAGGTCAG
>CAZTGY010000053.1:3634-12137 GCA_964613445.1 uncultured Chromatiaceae bacterium
GTCTTGGCCAACATCCCAGCGACCCAGGTCGAGTACTTTGTCGTCGAAGAACGCTACGGCGCTGAGCAGATCAGTAAAGACCACGTCTACAAGGACCTGCGCGTCGTTGCTGATCTGCAGTCTCAACCAATCAAAGCCGTTACGACTGCTGGTTGGATTCAGTAACCCAACCAGCAGATTGCCCTGCCCCATTTCCGGAGCAATCGACAGGGCGAGCGTGCTCTCGATTTCCAGGTGATCGTCGTTGAAGAAGCCGTGGACCGCGCCAATGCTTCCGAACATGATCTCAGCAGTACTACCGCCTGCCCCAAATATTGAACCTACGTACACAGCGCCAATTGCCAGCGGGTCGAATCGATCGCCCGGCCGGAGATACCCGCGCACGACAGTCCTGTCACTGCCCAGTAGATCCGTGTTCGTCGCCACATCGAGTGGCGCTTGGGTACCGACTGCAACCTCAGCAGCGACGATCCGGGAACCATCACTACTAGCGGTATTTGTCGTGCCAGCTACTCTCATGACAGCCTGCAGTTCCGCGCCACTGTCAGCCACCTTGCCGTCTGCCAGGAGATTCATCGTTTTGCCCCTGGCGTACGCCTGAACGCCAATGGCCGAGTCAGGTCCCAGGCTCAAGCCCTGTGCAGCCGCCGATGCAAGCCCACCCTCCGCCCACGCTACAACTTCTGAGTATCGATCTGCGACAGCAAGGCCGGTGTTACTTGCTACGCCCCGTGAATATGCTGTGCCGGCACTACCGGGTCCGGTGTCAGTCGCGGCATACAGGTTGTCACCGCTAACTGCAATGGCATTGGCATGTACGTTCCCGGTCGATGCCAGGTCGAGACTGGCAAAGGCAGCGCCCGCGCGCGCAATGCTGCTAAAACCACTCGGGCCGTACCCCCCAAAGTAACCACCTGACCCGCCTAACGCCCCGACCGTAGCTGAAACACTGGCACCGGTGTGGTTGAATTCGAGCGTCGAGGAGGCATCGCCACCTATTCCACCGTCTGGCAGAAGTCGTCCATCCCCTATGCCGCCATCGCCGCCGGCTGCTTCCTGTCTAAGAGTGAGAAATCCAGAGGTACGTCCGGATACAGCGTTTACCAAGGAGCTGGAGCCACCTGAACCACCCGCTGCACGGTTGTTTCCGTCCCCTCCACGACCCGACGTCTGGACTACCGTTACGTAGACATTCTTGCCGTTGGTTGACTCACCATAGGCAGTCGTGCCAGCTGCGATTCCGCCAGCGCCCGCGTGGTTACCGAAACCCAACGCCCGACTCCCACTACCTCCCCCTGAATCGGAAATCGCAATAGCTACGTCACTTGCGATTGCACTGGACGTTGCCGTGGCGTTGCCACCGACAGCGCCGCTACTGGGGCCGAGGCGGCCATCGGCTCCGCCTTGAGGGGGTTTTGGACTGTTTCCGAAAGCCGAAGCCCTTGCATCTGCGGTCCCAAGGTTGCTAGCGGCAGTGGCTCGCGCGAAGCCGCTCCCGCCCTTTCCGGAGGTGCCCTCTGCCGCAATTGTGGCAATTTGGAAGGAGGAGCCATGCGTACCGCCACGTCCTCCCGCTCCACCCACAGCAAATGCTCTTGCCGTGGATGGTCCACTCAGCACGCTCGTCGAAGCAGTCGCAAATGCATCACTACCGTTACCACCCGCGCCACCGTTCCCCCCGTCAGCGCTAGCCCCGATATCGGCTCCGTCAACACCGTCGCCCCCGCAGCCGCCAGCGCCACCCGACCCACCGTTCGCCGTTGCAGAATTGACTGCATCTGTGTTTGTGGTCGTCTGCACAGCAAGTACTGGAGTCGCACTGTCTTGTCCGGCTTGTCCGGGACCACCTGGATCGCCGGGCAAGCCGCATGCACCGGCGACTGCATCAGGACCGGAAACGACGAGATCTGCTGCCGTCGCACTACCAGCACTAATACAGGCAAGCAGACAGGCCGTTTGAAAGCGATGGGATCTCGGGATAGCGGGCATTGAACGACCCTCTGGCTAGTCGCCTTCGCTTCTGGGGCGAAGTCCGTACGGATGAACGATTTTGTCAGGTTTAGCGGCCTGGGGAGAGTATTAAGTCGAATGGACGATAAGCAGTCTCTGAGCTCCTGAATCTAGCCGAGATCCCGATCGTCCGGGGGCAGAACGAGGCGGAGCGGCTGATCAATCCGGCAGCGACAGCGCCGCCCTCCGCCGCGTGTACGGCACCACCTCCAGGTGCCGTTCGGCCAGGTGGCAGGCCTTGAGCTTCCGCCAGTAGTCCGCCGTCAGCAGGTCCGCGTGGTGGCGGACGAACTCCTCGCGCAGCTCGCCCCGCAGGCCGAGGAAATCCAGGAACTGCTCGGGGAACACGTCCGTCGATCCGACGAAGAACCAGGGCTCCGCGCGCATCTCATCCTCGTCGTCCCGGGGCGCGGGCAGGTCGCGGAAGCTGCACTCCGTGACCAGGCACAGCTCGTCGTAATCGTAGAAGACCACGCGCCCGTGCCGGGACACGCCGAAGTTCTTCAGCAGCAGGTCGCCGGGGAAGACGTTGCTGAGCGCAAGGTCGCGGATGGCCTGGCCGTAGTCGCGGATGGCGCGGCGCGCGGCATCCGGGCTCGCCTCCCGGATAAACACATCCAGCGGCTTCATGCGCCGTTCCATGTAGCAGTGGCCGATGATCAGGTCGTCGCCGTCCAGCCGGCAGGTGCCTGATGCCGACGTCAGCAGTTCCTCGAGCAGTTCCGGCGAAAACCGGGCTTTGGGAAAGCGCAGCTGCCGGTATTCCTGCGCATCCACCAGCCGGCCCACCCGGTCGTGCTGGAAGACGAACTGGTACTTCTGCATCACCTCAGCCCGGGACGCCGTCTTGGGCTCCGCGAACCGGTCGCGGATCACCTTGAAGACGAGCTCCGACGAGTAGAGCGTGAAGACGATCATCACCATGCCGCGGATCCCCTCGGCGTGGACGAAGGAATCCGTGGAGCGGGCCAGGTGGCGGAACAGGCTGCGATAGCGTTCCGTCTTGCCCTGCTTGGCCCTGCCGAGGACGGTGTAGATCTCGTCCACCGGCTTGCCCGGCATGATCGAGCTCAGGTACCTGATGGCCGGCTCCACGGCGGGCAGGTCGGCATGGAAGTAGGAGCGCGAAAAGCCGAACAGTGGCCGGACCTCGTACTCCGACATCATCACGGCATCGGCCACGATGCCGCCGTCCGGATGGGCGAAGGCGATGACCAGCGGCAGGGCCCATCCCTCGCCCGTCACCTTGCCCACCAGGAACGCGCGAGTGGCACGGTAGAACACGGTCTGGAGCACCTCCAGATGCAGCCCCGCAGGCGCGAGCGACCGGGCCTTGATCACGGCCGTGATTTCCTCCGTGATGAAGCGCGCCGAAGCCGGAGCGTCCGCGTAGTGCCGCGCCCAGGGCACTCCCGCCAGGACGTGCTCGACAGCGGACAGGAGGTCCTGGCCGGGACTGGCAGCCCGGACCGGTAGCTCGCCGGGCCGGGACGCGGCGTGGCCCTCACCCTCCTCGTCGGCGACGGTGGCGAATTCCACCTCCCGGTTCACGCCGACGGTCTTGAAGACCTTGCGGGTGAGTGAGTTGAAGAATGTCGCATCGAACTTTCGGTCGGGGCAGGTGGCGATCAGGCTCGCGAACTCGGCCTTGATCTCGCGCCACATGGACTCCTCGGCGATGTACCGGCCCAGGCGCCCGACGAGATCCGCCAGGCACTTCTCGACGCGCCGGTCGTAGAGCTCGATGCGCTCGACCGCATCCCGCTGGCCGAGTTGCCATTCCCTTTCCACGAAGCGCCGCTCGGCGCGACGCGTGATGGCGCGAAAGGCGTGGTTGTAGTCCTCGAAGGCGGCGAAGATCTCGGCCGCGGTCCGGCGGGCGAGTTCCTGCACCATGGCGGCCGGGCTACCGCCGTCCATGGTGCAGTCGCCCGCTGCCCGGCCTAGTGGCCGCCGGCGCCATGGAACTGCTCCGCCTCGGTGCTGCCCCTCATGGCGGTGGTCGAGGTTTCGCCCGAGATCACGGTCTGCACCGCGTCGAAGTAACCGGTGCCAACGAACGCCTGGTGCTTCGCCGCGCGGAAACCATGCTTCTCGTTGGCAAACTCCCGTTCCTGCAGCTCCGAGTAGGCGTGCATGCCGGTCTGCTTGTAGGCCCGCGCCAGCTCGAACATGGAGAGGTTCAGCGCGTGCCAGCCGGCCAGGGTGATGAACTGGTAGCGGTAGCCCATGGCCGCCAGCTGCTCCCGGAACTCCTTGAGCTTCTCGGCGGGCAGGTTCGCCTTCCAGTTGAAGGAGGGCGAGCAGTTGTAGGACAGCAGCTTGCCGGGGAACTTTGCATGGATCGCCCTGGCGAAGCGCTCGGCCTGGGCCAGGTCGGGCTTGGACGTCTCGCACCAGAGCAGGTCGGCATAGGGCGCATAGGACAGCCCGCGGTCGATGGCCTGGTCGAGGCCGGCGCGCACCTCGAAGAAGCCGTCGCCGGTGCGCTTGCCCGTGAGGAACTTGCGGTCGCGCTCGTCGTAATCCGCCTGCAGCAGGTTCGCCGCATCCGCGTCCGTCCGCGCTATGAGGATGGTCGGCACGCCCATCACGTCGGCTGCAAGGCGCGCTGCCACGAGCTTGTTGATGGCGTCCTGGGTGGGCACGAGCACCTTGCCGCCCATGTGGCCGCATTTCTTGGCGGAGGACAACTGGTCCTCGAAGTGCACGCCCGAGGCCCCGGCGCGGATCATCGCCTTCATCAGTTCGAAGGCATTCAGGTTGCCACCGAAGCCGGCCTCGGCGTCCGCGATGATCGGCGCGAGCCAGTCGATCGTGGAGTCGCCTTCCATGTGGTGAATCTGGTCGGTACGCAACAGTGCGTTGTTGATGCGCTCGACCATCTTTGGCACCGAGTCGACTGCATAGAGGCTCTGGTCGGGGTACATCTCGCCGGTGCTGTTGCCATCACCAGCCACCTGCCAGCCGGAACAGTAGATGGCCTTCAGCCCGGCCTGCACTTCCTCGACGGCCTGGTTGCCCGTCAGGGCGCCGAGCGCCGAAACCACCTTCTCCGTGTGCAGCAGGCGCCAGAACTTCTCGGCGCCCAGCCTTGCCAGGCTGTATTCGATGCGAACCGAGCCGCGCAGGCGCACAACGTCCCCGGCCGAATACGGGCGGGTGATGCCCTTCCAGCGGGGATTTTCCGTCCATTCCTTCTGGAGGTGCTGGGCGTCGCCGGCCGTGGTGCTGTTCGTGGTCATGGGTCTGTTTCCGTTTGGCTCGTGGTGGATGTCACGCCAGCCGTTCGTAGGCCGGCAGGGTCAGGAACTCGTCGAACTCCGGCTTGCGGATCATGTCGCCGAACAAGGCGCCGGCAGCCTCGAATTGCCCTGCGGCGTAGCGCTGGGCGCCGACCTCGCCAGCAATCAACTGCAACTCCTCGCGAAGCGTGGCTTCAAACCGCTCTGCGGTGATCGGGCGGCCATCGGACGTGCGGGCCCCGTGGCGGACCCATTGCCAGATCTGGGCCCGGGAGATCTCCGCGGTCGCCGCGTCCTCCATGAGGTTGTAGAGCGGCACGCAGCCAAGGCCACCGAGCCACGCCTCCACGTACCGGACACCGACCCGGATGTTGTGGCGCAGCCCGGCGTCGGAAATGGCGCCCGCGGGGACCTGCAGGAGATCCGCCGCCGTCACGGAGGCATCGGCACGCATGACGTTCAGCTGGTTCGGGCCGGTCATCACTGAATCGAAGGCTTCGAGGGCGATCTCGGCGAGGCCGGGGTGCGCGATCCAGGTGCCATCATGCCCGGCATTCGCCTCCCGCAGCTTGTCTGCGCGGACGCGGGCCATGGCAGCGGCATTCGCCTCGGGGTCGTTCCTGATCGGGATCTGGGCGGCCATGCCGCCCATGGCATGGGCCCCGCGCCGGTGGCAGGTCTTGATGAGCAGGTCCACGTAGGACTTCAGGAAGTGCCGCTCCATGGTTACCGAACTGCGATCGGGCAGCACGAAGTCGGCCCGGTTCCGGAACTTCTTGATGAAACTGAAGATGTAGTCCCAGCGACCGCAGTTGAGGCCGGCAGAGTGCTCGCGGAGTTCGTAGAGGATCTCGTCCATCTCGAATGCGGCAAGTATCGTCTCGATCAGCACCGTTGCCTTGATGGTGCCGCGGGGCATGCCGAGCCAGTCCTGGGCCGAGTTGAACACGTCGTTCCAGAGGCGGGCCTCCAGATGGCTCTCCATCTTGGGCAGGTAGAAGTAGGGACCCGTGCCATGGCGAGCCAGGGACTCGTGGTTGTTGGCGACATAGACGGCGAAATCGAACAGCGAGCCTGAGGTGATTTCGCCGTCCACCTGGACGTGCTTCTCCGGCAGGTGCCAGCCCCGCGGGCGAACGATCAGGGTCGCGGTCTTCTCGTTCAGCAGGTAGTGCTTTCCATTCGCGGGATCCGTGTAGGTGATGGCGCGGTCCACCGCGTCCTTCAGGTTCTGCTGGCCGTTAACGATGTTCTCCCAGGTCGGCGCGCAGGAGTCCTCGAAGTCGGCCATGAAGGCCCGCGCCTTGGAGTTGAGCGCGTTGATCATCATCTTGCGCTCGACCGGGCCCGTTATTTCAACGCGCCGGTCCTGGAGGTCCGGGGGCACCGGCGCAACCCGCCAGTCACCGCTGCGGATTGCCGCGGTCTCTGACAGGAATCCGGGCAGCTTGCCGGCATCGAGCTCCGCCTGGCGCTGGCGGCGCCGGGCCAGGAGGTCAAGGCGCGTGGCATTGAACTGCCGGTGGAGGTGCGCGACCAGGGCCAGGGCGCGCTCATTGAGGATGGCTTCGGCCCCACCCAGGTCAGGACCGTGGAAGGTGGCGGGCCTGCCCGGGGATTCCAGGCCAGCGGGATTGCCGGTTGCGGTTTTCACCCGGGGACTCTACGATAGATTTCTAGAGAAATTTCACAATAGAAATTTCACATTGTAAATTTCACTCGGTCACTCCGCCCCGCTGATGTCAGGTCTCCTGCGCAAGAGTCACTTCCTGGGCGCCAAGATCCGCAGCCTGCGGAAGCGCAACGGCCTGACCCTGCAGGACGTTTCGGCCCGCTGCATCCAGCTGGATGCCGACGTCGCCCCGTCGGTGTCCTACCTCAGCATGATCGAGACCGGCCAGCGGATACCGTCGGCGTCGCTGCTGGACCTGCTCGCCGCGGTCTTCCAGAAGGATGCCCGTTGGTTCCTGGACGAGAATCCCGAGGTGGAGTCGCCGCCCAGGGCCAATGCCCGCGGGGGCATGGCCCGCATCCCGCTCGAACCCGGCTTCCTGTTCTCCCGGGAACTGCTCGAGGCCGCCATTCCGGAGCTGCTGGCCCAGACGGGCACCACGGGCCGCCAGTTCGCCCATCTGCTCATCCGCTCCTACCAGGAGATGTCCCGCAACGACTTCCCCGACCTGGAGCGCTCGGCCGAGGAAGTGGGCGAACGCCGCTTCCCGTTGAGCGTCGACGACCTGATGCGCCTCTGCAAGCGCCATGGCGTCGACATCCACTGGTTCGACCGGAAGCCCCTTCTTGCGCGGGACAATGATCGCGAAGTACGCAGCATGGTGCGGTCCTTCTTCGAGTCGCCCTCCACCATCTACATGAACCGGCAATTGCAGAAGGATCCGGCGCGTCTCAAGTTCGACCTTGCGTCGCACCTGGCGCACAAGGTTCTGCACGGGGGCGACGGCCTCAAATCGGCCCATGCCACGGGTGGCGAGATGGGCGGCAGCCCGACCGGCGGCGAGCAGAACACCGGCGGCATGAACGCCCAGGACGTGCTGTTTGCCTGGCGAGATTTCGAGTGCAGCTTCTTTGCCGGCGCACTTCTCTGCCCGAAGCGGCCCTTCCGGCGGTTCCTCGCCCGGGAGAACTACAGGGTCGAAGCCGGGAGCCGCCTCGAGCTGACACCGGCCGTCATCATGCGGCGGATGACGGCGGTGTCGCCGTACCGCCACTGGCATTTCTTCGATGCCTACCCGCCCGGCTTCCTCAGGGCCGTATACCGCGGCAACGGCATCCCGCTGCCCTGGGGAAACCTCGCGATGGTTTCCGACCCATGCCCCCGCTGGGCCGTGTTCCGGATGCTGGAGCAGGCGCGGACGTCACAACCCGCGTCCCAGATCTCGGTGCTCATCGATGGCGAGCGCTCGCTGCTCTACTGCTGCCATTCGGTCCGCACGAAGGACATGGCCGGCAACGCCCACGTGCTGTCGGTGGGCGTGGATCTCGTCCCGGCCCTGGAGTCCCAGGGGATCGATGCGGAGGACGTGGTCACGACGATCAGCCAGGCGTGCAGGCGTCATGCAGGCCAGGCGGCCGTGCCCAAGGACGCGGCCCAGGCGATTCGCGCCGTCGGCAGGGTGTTGAACATCGAGTGGGTCAGCGAGGCCCTGGAATCGCCGGCGAGCGTGATCTGCCCCCGCAGCAGCGCGTGCCCCCGTACGCCCCGTTGCAACACGACGGCCCCGGCATCGCGC
>CAZTGY010000054.1:0-12105 GCA_964613445.1 uncultured Chromatiaceae bacterium
ATGATCGCCTGCATCTTCGGCGACAGGGTGTCGTAGGCCCGGTACAGGTTCACCCACATGGTGTCACCGCCCCGGGAGGGCGGGCGGATGGAGCGCAGGATGCCGAGAAGAGGCGGGTCGCTGGTGTAGCTCAGGTCCGGGTGCCAGGCGTTGGCGAGGCGCAGGTTCTCCTCGGCGCCGTTCCTGGCCTTGAGGACGATGATCTCCTTGTGCCCCTGCAGGGCCGGGATGAACGGGTGGACGTGCAGGTCGCCAAAGCGGCGGCCGAATGCGATCTGCTGCTCCGGCGTGATGTCCTGGTCCCGGAAGAAGACGACCAGGTTCTCCAGCAGTGCCTGCTTGATCTCCTGGTAGGTCTCGTCATCGAGGGGGCTCCGGAGGTCGACCCCCTGAATGATGGTGCCCAGGGAGCCGGAGATCGGCTGCAGGCGGATGCGCTGGTGGCTCATGGGCGGTGTCGCAATCAGGCGGCGCCCTGCACGGGGCAATCGGCCAAGCTTAGGCGCCCGCCGGATTCCGCGTAAAGAGTGAGGGTCTGCTGGTTGCCCACAGCCGGTTCCCGAGGGCGCCGATGGATTCCTCCGCGCCACTGTCCAGCCAGTCCACGAGCGCCGCCGAGACATCCGGATACTGCCGGGGTCGTGGCGCCGGTTGGGCGAGCCAGCGCTGCACGTCGGTGCGGGAAAGTTGGCGGGTCACGGTTCCCAGGCGCAGGTGTTCCAGAGCGACCGCGTTGGATTCCTGCTCCAGTTGCCCGCGGATGGGCTGCACGAGAAGGCCTACACCCAGGTGCAGGCATTCGCTCGCCAGCGTGAAGCCTGCGTTGGCGATCACGCCGGCGCAGCGGGCCAGGTCAGCCAGGAAGCGGGACCGGGAAACCGGGAGTATGGACACGTTCCCGTCCTGTCGCTCTTCGCCACCTTTGACGAACACGTGAAACCGGTGATCCGGAAACTGTTTCAGCAGCGGCACCAGCCGGTGGAGCGGCTCGAATCCCAGATAGACGAGGACCAAGTCTCCTTCCAGAGGCCCGCGCGCCAGGGCGAGAATCTCCGGGTCCAGCACCGGCGGGAGTACAGGGGCGCCGAAGCTGTCCCAATGGCTGCCGACCTGGATCGATGCGGGTGCGAACCAGTCCATGATGGGGCGCGTGACCAGGTTGCCCCGGGCCCTGGGTACCTCGGGCCAGGCAAAGGCATAGAGGTGGCCGATACCGATACTGCGCAGTCCCCGTCGGCGAGCCTGCCAGGCGGTAATGGGCTCGTAGTCGGTCACGACCAGGTCCGGCCTGGGCCCTGGATTGCCGAAGACATCGCGCAGGAAGACCACGGGGCGCGCCTGAATTGCGGTCTTCAGGTACCGGATCCGGCCGCCATCAGCCGCAAAGGTCAGGCCCGGCCGGGCTGTGAGGGGCGCGCCGATGCGCGCATGCCAGGACGGATCGGCTGGCGGGCCGCTGAGCAGCACGTCGACCTGGTGTCCACGTTCACGCAGCTGGCGGATGATGGGCGTGGACCGGACCAGGTGACCGTTTCCCGTGGTCTGCACGCCGTAGAGGATGCGCATGGACTGCCATTAGAGCGGCTGTCGATTACGGCGAGATTACGGCGCGCCATCCATTTCGGAGAACGAAAAAAAAGCCCCGCCGAAGCGGGGCTCATTCTGCAGGGCGGTGGCCGGGGGCTAGAGGTTGAGAGGGGTGACGCGCGTGCCACCGAGGGACACGCCCCCCATCAAGCCGCCATTGGAGAGCACGTAGCCGATGACGGGCTGCTGCGCCGTCGCGGTCGTAACCTGGGCGCTCGCGCCCACCGAGATCAACGTCACCGAAGCGTCGGCATCCGCTGTCCATCCACTGCTGTTCTGGAACCGTGTCAACGCGTCGCTCGTCATGAAGAGCAGGAAGACCGCCGTCGACTGGGCACCCGCCTGAAAACCGAACGAACCGCTCGTCATCGCATGGTAGCTGCTCGCTGTGCCACCAATACGCATCACGCCCTCACCCCGCGCGGCAGTGATCACGAAGCCCGCTTCGATGACATTGGGGAATACCAGAACCCCCTTTGCCTGCCCGACCAGTTCGCGTGATCCGGGGACCTGCTCGAACAGCTGCCCGAGAGCGCGGTCCGCTCCAGTATTGATGCTTGCGCGCCGTGCAGCAGGGTCGCCCCCGCTCGCTCCCGTCGTGGTGCAGCCCGAGGCGAACACCAGGAACATCGCCAAGGCCGGGAAGAGGAATTGCCTGTTCATGCAGTGCCCTTATATATCGACTGGATCATCGGTACGTCGGCGGGATCAATCGCACAACAATCGCATCCGGCGCTCGGCCCGGTCGAAGTCCGCGTCGGTCGTCGCGTTGAGCACCTGCTGGGTGGCTGCTGCGCAGGCATCTGCCTCGCCTGACGCTGCCCGTGTCGCCGCAGGCGTGGGAGTGGCGCACCGGGAGTCTTCGGCAAGGCGCAGATTGTTGAACTGGCCGCGCTCCACCGAGACGCAGTCACCAACCCGCAACCCACCCTTCTCGATGACCATCCGGATGGTATTCGTGCCGTTGATCAGGATCGTGTACTCGAAGCCCGTCGACGACCCAGCCGCGCCCGCCACCCGGCTGCCTACCGCCGCTCCGCCGACGCCGCGCAATGCGCGGTTGCTTCTCGACTGCCCGGAACCCGAGGCAACGCCCAGCAGGCCGCCCACCATCGCGCCCGTGGCCTGCGCACCCTGATTCTGGAGGTCGACCTGGCGGACCGCCGTGATCCTGCCATAGCTGATGACGCTGGTCTGGGCGAAAGCAGTGCCAGCCAGAAGTCCGGTGCCCAGCAGGGCAATTGACGCGAAGCTGCTCCAACGAACGTTCATGATCGATCTCCTTGAAAACAGATGACCCCGGGTCGAAATCCTGTGGAGGGCGTGCTGCCCTCGGCACGCAGAGCGCCATGCTACAGCTTCCGGCCTGAACAGGGAACCTGAGGAACGCCGAGGGCCGGCGCCCTTAACCACCGGCCAAACTGGGCATAGACTAGGTGTCGAGGGCTCCAGACCGAAGCCAGAGGCGATCCGCGTTCGTCATGCGTAACCGTGCACCCATGTGCCGCCTTGTACTGCTGGCGATGCTGTTCGCCAGCTTGCTGTCGTCTTGCGCTGTGACCAACAGGATCTTCCGCAACACAGCTGCGGAAGAGAGCGCGGCGGCGCTCCTGCAGCTGCAGCTCAGCGTCATGCGGTTTGCCGACGAGTACACCGTCCGCATTTCCGAGCAGGTGGCTGCCTTCCAGCAGGCAACGGACAATCCCCGCGAGCGATTGAACGCCCAGGGCTGGCTCGTCTCACAGGCTACCGCTGCCTTTACGATCGCCAGTGGCCCTAATCCGGAGCTCAACGCGATCGACATGCTGGTGTTTGCCTCGCTCAGCCGGATGGTCATTGAAGACCGATGGGTTGCCGAGCTCTACAACGGACGGGCCAAAGGCCTGCTCGCCGCCCACAAGGCGCTCGAGGAGCGTGCCTGGCGTTCCGCAGGGGAAATTCTGACGCCGGAACAGACGATCGAGCTCCGGTCCAGCCTCGACGCATGGCACCGGGAGAATCCGCTGCTGCGTGCCGTGCCCTTCATTCACCTCGAGGACTTCGCCTTTGCCACCACCAAGACGCGAGCCGGCACGCCCTCGACGGGCAGCGTATTCTCGTTCCTCGGAATCGACCCGCTCAGCAATCTCGACCCCGCGGTCCGGGAGATCGCGCAAACACGCCAGCTCGCCGAGCGGGCGGTCTACTATGGGCAGCGCACGCCAAAGCTCCTCAGCATGGAGGTGCAGCGACTCGTCTTCGAACTGGCGGTGATGCCGGAATCGGTTAGCCTGCTGGAAAGCATCGGGCGGGTGAGCTCCGCCGCCCAGCAAGCCAGTGGCCTCGCCGCGGATTTGCCGGATATGGTGGCGCGTGAGCGCGCCGCCACGATCGAGCAGCTGACCGGCGTGCTCGACTCCCGGCAGGGAGAGTTGCAGGCCCTGATCATCGAGCTGCGCTCGACGCTGGAGGCGGGAACCGCCACCTCCGATTCGGTCAATGGGACGATTGCCTCGCTGGACACGCTCCTGGCGCGCTTCGACAGGCCCGGGTCCCCCGAAGGCGCGGCGGAACCCCGGCAACAGTTCGACATCACGAAATACACGGAGACCCTGCGCCAACTCGGCCAGACGGCGCAGGAGCTCCAGGTCCTGCTCAATCAGGTCGATGCCAAGGTTCCGGTGCTCAACCAGCTGTCGGACCATGCAACCGGCCGGGTCGAGTCGCTGGTGGACCACCTGTTCTGGCGGCTCGTGCAGCTCGGCCTCGTGCTCGTGTTCACGGGCCTGCTCGGCGCCCTGACCTACCGCGCCATCGTGCGCCGGTGGAATCGCCCACCCCAGGCCTGATCGTCAGCGCAGTCGTGGGCTGCCGGCTTCGCGCCTGGTGCCGGGGAGTGACCGTCGGGTCAGCATCAGGCAGACGGTGGCCGCGGCGCCGGCGGCAGCGAGATGCTTGAGCGTGTGTCCGCTGACGACATGACCCAGGCCCATTAGCTCGGCGTCAAGCATCTCGAGCAGCTTGCTCAGCACGTACCAGCCGAAGACCCAGTAAAGGTAGTGGCCGTGGCTGTACCGGGAGGGGTTCAGTGCCGCCATCAACAGCAGGATGGCCATCGAATATGCCTGGAGGATGCCATACGGCATGACGTTGCCCGCACCGGCGCGCTCGGTCAGCCGCCAGTAGACGACGGACGCTGCCCCCAGCAGCAGCATGGGAATCAACAGCGCCAGTCCGGCCCGGACACTGATTCGATCGACGACCTGGCTGGAAACCAGTCCCATGAAGGCGATGGTCATGGGCAGCCGGTCCCAGAAGAGCGTCTCGTTGTCGGGCGCCAGATGGTAGTAGGCGGACCCCGCGGCCGTGAACAGCACCCCCGCGAAGAAGATGGCGTAGGGCCACCGCTCCATGCCGGATTGAAATCGGGCGCCCCGGCCCAGCGTCACCAGCAGGCCGGCAATGCCGGCAAGGGCGAATGCGGCATTCGACGCCACATCCAGGAAGTTATCGACGCCGAATATGCGACGATGATCGGCAAAGTCGTGGTAGTCGAGCGGCTGCGGCATGGCCGGGACGAGCCACGCCGCTGCGATGGCCAGTATGCTGATGGAGATGACGATCCAGATTCGCAACGTCATAGGTGGCCGCGTCCACACTTGCTACCCCGACAGGTACTGTGGAACCATCGAGGCCCAACCCAGGGTCGCGTGGCAATCTACCCGATCACCGATCGGGGAGCCACTCGCTGGATGACCACGAGCCCCTGACCCTCCCGAACCCGGAGCGCAAGTATGAGACTGCGATGTATGCCTGTGGCCCTGCGTGCCACCATCCTGGCCACCACCCTGGCCACCACCCTGGCCACCACTCTGGCCACCACTCTGGCCGGGTGCACGGGCGACAAGCCTGCCGACAGTTCCCGGGCGCAGGGTCCCACGCCCGCGGATGCACACACGAGCCAGAACTCCCTGGACTGGGGTGGCGTCTATGAGGGCATCCTGGCCTGCGCCGATTGTCCCGGCACCCACACCCGGCTCACCCTCCGCCCGGACGGTGGCTTCGAACTCCTCCGCCGCCCCCTGGTTCGCGGTGCTGCCGCCGTCAACCTGACGGGCCAGTTCACCTGGCAGCCCGATGGCAACAGCATTGCGCTGGATCCCCCCGCCGGAGCGCAGGGCTTTGCCGTTGGCGAGGGGCGCGTCATCCTGCTCAACAGTGATGGCTCCCGGCCCGAGGCCGCCGGTGCGGCGCTCATCCAGCTGGCACCGGTCCAGCCGGAGGCGCGAACGGGCCTGACCGAGGTACTGGAGGATCACCGCTGGACCCTGACTTCGGCCTCGGGCGCCGGCAATCAGCGCATTGACGCACTATTTCCCTCGACCGGACGTCCCTTCGTGTTCGGCTTTGCCGCGGGCAGGCTGACCGTCGACGGCGGTTGCAACGGCCTGCGCGGCGGTTACCAGGTCACCGGGGAAGGGCAGCTCGCCGTCGGCAGGCTGGTGGCGACCATGATGGCCTGCGAGGCGCCGCTGATGGCAGCCGATGCCGCCCTGACCAGCATCATGGCCGCACCGCTGGAACTGGTCCTTGTCCGGGGTCCGGAGCCCACGCTGGCGATGCTGGCGGGGTCCGGCGAAGCCCTGCTCCTGACAGGGCAGAAAACCCCGGAAGCCCGGTATGGTCCGGCCAGCACCGTCTTCCTTGAGATCGGTCCCCGGCGGTTGCCCTGCGACGACCCGGCCAGCCCCGATGGATTGTGCCTGCAGGCCCGCGAGATCAGCTTTGACGAGCAAGGCCTGCGGACGGGGACGCCGGGTGAGTTCCAGCCCTTTGCCGGGTCCATTGAGGGCTACACCCATGTTGCCGGCATCCGCAACGTCCTCCGGGTGAAGCGTTTCCAGCCCGGCGGGGCAGAGGGCGGGGCAGCGGTTGCAGTCTACGTCCTCGACCTCACGGTCGAGTCCCAGGTGGTGCCGCAGTAATGCCGGCGCCGACGCGCCTCGGGGCGCCGCGGGACCATTGTGGTAGGCTCCGAACCGGATTTCCCGCCCCTGCAAAACGAACCCTCGCTAGGGAGAAGAAGATGTCAGGCACAAACATTAAGTTTCCATTGATCCTTGCGCTCGGCGCCGCGCTCCTCGCGGGTTGCGCCAGCACGGGCCAGCCCACAAAGACCGAATGGGACGGCCTGGTCCGGCAGCCCAGTTCCCGGCTGAATGCCGTTTTCGTGCGGCCCGATACCGAGGCCGAGATCGTCGCCTTCCGCAGCGTCCTGCTGGACCCGGTTTCGGTCAGTTTCGCGCGGGATTTCGATCCGAATCGCCGCACCCGCAGCCCTGCGCAGCGCCTGAACGCCGATGACTTGACGGCAATCCAGGACAACCTCGCGACGCTCGTCCGCGAGGTTGTTCGTGACGAACTCGCCAGCGGCGGCTATGCGCTCGTCGAGCAGCCGGGCCCGGAGACGGTCCGGGTGACAGCTGCCATCGTCGACCTGTTCATTTCTGCGCCGGACACCATGACCGCCGGTCGTTCACGCACCTACACGGCAAGTTCCGGGCGGATGACGCTCGTCGTTGAATTGCGGGATTCCGTCACGGGCGAGCTCCTCGCGCGCGCCGTCGATACCCGGACCGGCCGTGGGGCAGGCACCTTCACGATAGCCAACCGGGTGACGAACACCGCGGACGCGAGGCGCGCGATCCGCGTGTGGGCCTCGGCGCTGCGCCAGGGCCTCGACGATCTCTACAAGCGGGCTGGCTAGCGGGGCCTGCCGGCGCAGGACGATGACCCGTGCGATCAGCAGCACGAATGACCCGCAGCGTCGACTAGGGAGCCACCCCATGCCCGTCAATACCGCCGCCAGGCGAATGGCCTTTTTGCCCGCGGCGAGCGCATTGCTCGCGTTCGCCGGCCTGGCGCTACTGTCTGCCTGCCGTAGCGCCGACGAGGGCCCGGCGCCGGAGGCGCGTCCGGTGCGGGTGACGACGATCGAGACTCGGGCGATTGGCGACACGGTCGCCCTGACCGGCACGGTCCAGGCGCAAACGGAGATCAACCAGTCGTTCCGGATCGACGGGCGGCTGGTCGAGCGGGCCGTGGACATCGGCGACTCCGTCCGGCCGGGCCAGTTGCTGGCGCGGCTCGACCCGCAGAACGAGGAGAGCAGCCTGCAGGCGGCGCGCGCGCAGGTGGCAGCGGCGCAGGCCCAGTTGGTGGAAGCGCGCAACAACCATGCGCGCATGCGCGACCTGGTCGCCGAAGGTGCCGTGTCGCAAAGCGCATTCGACCAGGCCGTGGCGCTGCTTCAGACCGCCCAGTCACAGGTTGAAGCCGCGCAGGCGAGCCTCAACCTGGCCCAGAACCGCCTGAGTTACACGCGGCTCGTGTCCGATGTGTCGGGCGTGGTGACGGGGCGCGGGCCCGAGCCGGGCGAGGTCGTGGGCGCCGGGCGCATGGTCGTCCAGGTGGCGCGTGACGGCGCCCGTGACGCGGTATTCGGTGTGCCAGCCCAGGTCAAGGAGAGCGCCCCGGCCAATCCCGACATCACGGTGATGCTGACCGGTGACCCGCGGGTCACGGCGGCGGGCAAGGTCCGCGAAGTGTCGCCCCGGGCCGACCCTGTGACCGGTACTTTCGAAGTGCGGGTTCGCCTGATCGAGCCACCCGCCGCGATGCGCCTCGGCAGCACGGTTACGGGGCGCATGAAGCTTGCTGTCGCATCCGGCATCGAGGTTCCGGCGTCCGCCCTGGTCCGTTCCGAAGGCAAGGTGGCGGTCTGGGTGGTTGATCCCAAGGTCCTTACTGTCTCATTGCGCACCATCGAGGTGCAGGCGCAGGACCCGTCGCGAGTCCAGGTCAGATCGGGCCTGAATGCCGGCGACCTGGTCGTCACGGCGGGTGTTCAGGCGCTGCGACCGGGCCAGAAAGTCCGCGTGCTGGAGACGACGACGTCGTGATCGGCCCGAACCTGTCGGAGTGGGCGCTCGCGAAGCACTCACTCGTCGTCTTCCTGATGATCGTCGCGGTGGTTGCGGGGACGCTCTCGTTCACCCGCCTCGGTCGCGGCGAAGACCCGGCCTTTACGTTCCGCACCATGGTCGTCGCCGCCGCCTGGCCGGGCGCAACGGTCGAGGAGACCTTGCTCCAGGTCACCGAGCGACTCGAACGCACCCTTCAGGAAACGGACCATCTCGACCGGATCCGCAGCTACACCACGGCGGGCCAGGCGACGATCTTCGTCGACCTGGAGCAGTCGACGCCGCCGGCCGCCGTAGCCGACGTCTGGTACCAGGTGCGCAAGAATGTCGGCGACATGCGGCAGACGCTCCCCGCGGGCGTCGTCGGGCCGTTCTTCAACGACGACTTCGGCAGCACCTTCGGCATCATCTATGCGTTTACCGCCGACGGGTTCACGTTGCGCGAGTTGCGCGACTACGTCGAAGCCGCACGCTCGCGCCTGCTGCAGGTGCCGGACGTCTCCGAGATCGAAGTGCTGGGCGCGCAGGACGAACAGATCTTCGTCGAATTCTCCACGGAGAAGCTGGCCGGCCTGCGCCTCGACCTGCCGATGATCCTGGCTTCCCTGCAGGCGCAGAACATCGTGCGTCCGGCAGGCGTGATCCAGACCGAGCAGGAGCGCGTATTCCTCCGCGTGAGCGGCGCGTTCGATTCCGAGCGGGACATCGAGGCACTGACCATCGTCGCCGGGGATCGCATCTTCCGCCTCGGCGACATCGCCACCGTGCGCCGGGGCGTCGTCGACCCGCCGCAGCCCATGTTCCGCGTCAATGGCCAATCGGCCATCGGCCTCGCCATCGCCATGCGGGACGCCGGCGACATCCTCGCGCTCGGGGAGAACGTTCGTGCCGAGATGGCGGACTTCACGGCCACGCTTCCCGTTGGCATCGAGCCCACGCTGGTGGCCGACCAGGCCGTCACCGTCGACCTTGCCATCAACGATTTCATGACGTCACTCTGGCAGGCGATCGTGATCATCCTCGTCTGCAGCTTCGTGAGCCTGGGAGTGCGGCCGGGCGCCGTGGTCGCGCTGGCGATCCCTTTCACGCTGGCCATCGTGTTCGCCGTAATGGACGTGGCCAACATCGACCTTCATCGCATTTCCCTTGGGGCGCTCATAATCGCGCTGACCCTGCTGGTTGACGATGCCATGACCACGGTCGACGCCATGATCCGTCGCCTGGGCGCCGGTGACTCCAAGGACCAGGCGGCAACGTTCGCCTATCGGACGCTGGCAGCGCCGATGCTCATCGGGACCCTGGTGACGATCGCGAGCTTCGTGCCGATCGGCTTCGCCCAGAGTTCCGCGGGCGAGTACACGTTCTCGATCTTCTCCGTGGTTGGCATTTCACTCATCGTGTCGTGGCTGGTGGCCGTGATCTTCGCGCCGTTGATCGGCAAGGCCATCCTGCAGACGCCAAAGGCCGAGGCCAATCCCAAGCCGAGCAGGCTGCTGGAGGTCTATGGCGCATTCCTGCGTGGCGCAATCCGCGCCCGGTGGCTGACCATTGGCCTGACGCTGGGCGCCTTCGTCGTGTCGCTTTTCCTCTTGAGCTTCGTGTCCCGGCAGTTCTTCCCGGCTTCCGACCGGCCCGAACTGACTGTGGACATGACGCTGCGCCAGAATGCGTCGATCTATGCCACCGAGGCGCAGGCCAAGCGCCTCGAGGCTGTTTTGCAGGGCGACGCCGACGTCGACCACTTCAGCACCTATGTCGGCCGCGGTGCAATCCGGTTCATCCTGACGCTCAATGTGCAGCTGGCGAACCCGTTCTTCGCCCAGTTCGTGATCGTTGCGAAAGACATCGAGGCGCGCGAGAGGCTGCAGGTCAAGCTCGAGAAGGTGCTTGCCGAGCAGTTTCCGGACGTGGTCGCGCGCGTATCGCCCCTCGAGCTGGGTCCGCCGGTCGGCTGGCCGCTGCAGTACCGTGTGTCGGGTCCCGACAAGGATCAGGTGCGACAGATCGCGCTTGACCTGGCCGGCGTGGTGGGCTCCGATTCGCGCGCCCGGCACGTGAATTTCGACTGGATGGAGCCGGCGAGGCAGATCCACATCCGCGTCAACCAGGACGAGGCTCGGCAGCTGGGCATCAGTTCGAGGACCCTGGCCGGCGTGCTCAACGCGGCGGTCACCGGCACGGTGGTGACCCAGGTCCGTGACGACATCTACCTGGTCAACGTGGTGGCCCGCGCCAACGACGACCAGCGGGCCTCGTTCGAGACGCTCAGTTCGCTCCAGGTTCCCACGCCAGGCGGGGCCATGGTGCCGCTCAGCCAGTTCTCGACGTTCGTCGAAGAGCAGGAGTTCCCGCTGGTGTGGCGGCGGGACCGCGTGCCGACGCTCACCGTGCGTGCCGATGTCGTCCGCGACGTCCTGCCCGACACGGTGGTCGCCGCGCTCGCGCCAAAGATCGACGAGTTCTCGGCCGCGCTTCCCCCGAAGTACAAGGTCGAAACGGGCGGCCTCTATGAAGAGAGCGCCGTGTCAAGCGCATCGGTTTTCGCCGTAGTGCCGGTCATGATCTTCCTGATGCTGACGATCATGATGGTGATGCTGGTCAGCTTCCGTCGACTCGCCATGGTGGTCTGCGTGCTGCCGCTGGGCCTGATCGGGGTGGTGCTCTCGCTGCTGCTGTTCAACCGGCCCCTCGGCTTCGTGGCCATCCTCGGCGTCCTGGCCCTGATCGGCATGATCGCGAAGAACGCCGTGATCCTGATCGTCCAGATCGAGTCTGACCGGGCCGAGGGCAAGAGCGTCTACGAGGCGGTACTCGCGTCTGCGACCTCACGCTTGCGGCCGATGTTCCTTACTGCGCTTTCAACGGTCCTCGGCCTGATCCCGATCGCACCCACCGTGTTCTGGGGGCCGATGGCCTTCGCCATCATGGGCGGGTTGCTGGTGGCCACCCTGCTGACGCTGGTGTTCCTGCCGACGGTCTACGTCGCGGTGTTCGGGAACGAGAAGGTGGTCGCGGCGAGCCCGGGTACGGCAGCCGCCTGACGCGCCATGGAGGTTCAGCCACTGAACCCGGACGAGGAGGGGGTTACGCGGCACGGCCGGCTCGGCGTGCTCAACCTGTATCTCGCCGACACGCGGCAGCTCTTCAATTCTCTCGATCCTGCGCCGTTCCGCCAGCGGGACCTCGATCCCGAGGCGGCCGCCTACATCCTCGACTGGGCCCGGGAAGCCCCGAAAGGGCAGGCGCTTGCGCTCGTCCTGCACCTCGGGGCCGGCCCCGCCACGGCTGCGGATGCCGGGATCATGCGCAAGTCCGTCCACGAGCACTTCCGGAGGCGGGCCCTGTGCAAGCGGCGGGATTTGGCACAGCTGTTCCGGGTCGGCCGCTACAGCCTGCTCATCGCGATCGTCTTTCTGGCGCTCGTCATCGTCATCGGCGAGTCCATTGCGGGCCTGATCAGCCGCGAGCGCGTCGTTACCCTGATCCAGGACAGCCTGGTCATCGGGGGGTGGGTGGCACTGTGGCGGCCGCTCGAGATCTTCCTCTACGACTGGTG
>CAZTGY010000055.1:0-11987 GCA_964613445.1 uncultured Chromatiaceae bacterium
CGATGGCCGCTGCGGCCCTGCTGTCGGTCACTCTGATTCCCGTCCTGATGGTCGCCCTGATCCGCGGCCGGATCCGCGATGAGCGGGCTAATCCGCTCAACCGGTGGCTGATCGACGGCTACCGACGGGCTATCGAGGTTGTGCTCGGGCGTCCTGGAACGATACTGGTCGTCGCCGTCCTGGCTCTCGCAGCAACGGCGTGGCCGGCGCTGCGACTCGGCAGCGAGTTCATGCCGCCCCTGGATGAAGGGGACCTGCTCTACATGCCGACAGCACTGCCGGGCCTGTCGGCCGGCAAGGCCGCTGAAATCCTCCAGCAGACCGACCGGATCATCCGGCGCTTTCCGGAGGTGAAGCGGGTGTTCGGCATAAGCGGCCGCGCGGACACCGCCACTGATCCCGCGCCGCTGGAAATGTTCGACACCACCGTACAACTCAAGCCACCCAACGAATGGCGCGCTGGCATGACCACGGAGCGCCTGATCGAGGAGATGGACGCCGCCTTGCAGATCCCCGGCATGGCAAATATCTGGGTGCAGCCCATCCGCAATCGCATCGACATGTTTGCCACCGGCATCAAGTCGCCGGTCGGGATCAAAATTGCGGGGCCCGACCTCAAGGTCATCGGCCAGCTCGGGGCCGAGATTGAAGCGGTGGCAAAGATGGTACCCGGAGTGACTTCCGCCTTCTTCGAGCGGGTTTCCGGCGGGCGGTACATCGACGTGCAGCCGGATCGTGCCGCCGCTGCCCGCTATGGCCTGAATATCGCCGATATCCAGGACCTGGTCGCAACGGCGATCGGCGGCGAGTCCGTGGGCCAGACGGTCGAGGGACTCGCACGGTTTCCGATCAGCGTGCGTTATCCCCGCGACCTGCGGGACTCGCTCGAGAAGATTCGTGAGCTGCCGTTCGTGACCGCCCGCGGGGAATCGCTGACTCTTGGGCAGGTTGCTGCTGTAGCGATTGTTGACGGGCCGCCCATGATCCGCAGCGAAAACGCCCGACTGAATGGCTGGGTGTATGTGGACATTCACGGTCGGGACTTGGGCTCCTTTGTCGCCGAGGCGCGCCAGGCAGTCCTGGCCAGGGTGCAGCTGCCCGGTGGTTACACCGTCAGCTGGTCCGGGCAGTTTGAATACCTGCAACGTGCCGCTGAACGCCTCCAGCTGGTCATCCCGCTCACGCTGGCCATCATCTTCATGCTGTTGTACCTGAGCTTCCGGCGGGTGACGGAAGCGGGGCTCATTCTGCTGACGATGCCCCTAGCCCTGATTGGCGGGTTCTGGTTCGTATATCTCCTCGGGCACCACCTGTCGGTGGCCTCGGCGGTTGGCTTCATTGCCCTGGCCGGCGTGGCCGCGGAGTTCGGCGTGGTCACGCTGGTCTATCTGGATCAGGCGATCCGGCAACGGGAGGAGCGCGGCGAACTGAATACCACCGCTGATCTCCGCGCCGCGATCATCGAGGGCGCTGTTCTGCGGGTTCGGCCCAAGGCGATGACGGTCACCGTGATTGTCGCCAGTCTGCTGCCGCTGTTCTGGGGGAGCGGCACCGGATCGGAGGTGATGCAGCGCATTGCCGCACCGATGATCGGAGGGATGATCACTGCGCCACTGCTCTCAATGCTGGTGATTCCGGCTGCCTATTATCTGTTGCGGCGTCGAGACGTCCCAGGTGTTGTCGGCGAGTCCCCGGCGGCCAGGCAATGATGTTCTCTCGGCCCAGCAGTGGCTATCATGTCTGCAGAAGCGGCAGTTCGATTCGCCCTGCACTGAAGTCGCCCCGGTGTGCCGATGGCAAGAGGAATTCGGGCGCAGGCGCTTCCTCCACTTGTAGGTCCGCCAACGCCGACGAAGTGTCCTGTGCTGCAGGTATTTGTTTCTGCCACCGGTCCAGGAGAGCAACGGCCTCACGCTTCTGATCCGGCCCCAGGTGCGCATACCGCAGCGTCATTGCCAGTGAGCCGTGACCCAGCAGCTCCCGGACGGTATTGAGATTGACGTCGGCCTGGACCAGGCGCGAGGCGAAGTGGTGGCGGAGGTCGTGCCAGCGAAATCTCTTGATTCCGGCCGCTTGAAGAACTACCGACCAGGCGGTCTTGAATGAGGTGCTGACCGCAAACACCTTGTCGAGGGGACTGGCATCCGGATTCTGGTCCCGCCAGCGTTTCAGGGTCTCGATGCATTCAGCATTGAGGGGGACGTGGCGCGTTTGCCCGCTCTTGGCCGACGTGGCCTGAACCGACAGTACGGCCAGCCGCAGGTTGATATCGTGCCAGCAGAGCGCCAGCAACTCGCCGCGGCGCAATCCCGTGTTGAGGCTGACCAGGACAGCGGGCGTCAGGTGGTCGCCGAAGCCGGTGAGCTTGGGCAGCGGCGCATGATTCCGGGCCCGCCGCCAGGCGTTGCCGGACTCCCGGGCGGCCCTGATGCGATGGTCCCTATCTTCCAGTGCCGACCGCAGACGCAACTCCTCCTCGGGATCCAGGAACCGCACATTGGGCGTCCGGTCCAGCCGCGGCTTCAGGACACGCCGCATCGGGTTGTCAGCGAGAAGCCCCAGGCGCACGGCGAAGCTCAGGATCCCTGACAAGGTGGTCAGGTCCCGGAGCACGGTAGCCGGCCGCTTGCCCTTCCCCAGGCGACCCGTCTTCCAGGCTTCCAGCTGGTAGGTGGACAGGCCGCACATCGGCTGGTCGTACCAGTGGCCAAAGCAGTTCTCGACCCGGGCCAGGGCGGATGCCGCGTTCCGGGGCCGGTTGGCCTGGATCCAGGGCTCGTACTGGTTCCGGATGAAATCCCCGAGGCTGAGCCGCGCGGCCCCATCCAGACCCGCCAGTGGCTCCCGGCCGTGGGCGATGTTCCCCAGCACCTGCTCGCAGCGCTGGCGCGCCTGCTCGGGGGTCAGGTGCCCCACCTTGCCCAGGGTCAGCCTTCTGCCCCTGCCGAGCTGGACACAGAAGGACCGGGCACCGGAGGGCTGCACGCGCAACAGGAAGCCCGCCAGGCGACTATCCCGGATATCGAACGGTTTGCTCTGGGGTTTAGCGGCCCCGCTTGCCAGCAACCGGGCACCGATGATCGCGCGCACAGATGGCTCTCCCTTCCGTGCGCGCAAAGTAGAGCACTTATAAGTGCAACCGCAATGTAAGCCGGGCGTAGACCGGCGTATGCGCGCGCGCTTGGCGCGGCGTCAAAACGATTTTAGAAACAGGAACTTGGAGGCTGGAATCAGCCAACGTGTTGATTGCGCAAATCATGACTTCAGAGGCCTTGGAAGCGCTCCGAAGGCAGGGGTCAGAGGTTCGAATCCTCTCGGGCGCGCCATCCAATCACGGTTGCCATTGCAGCGGCATTGACCCAGGTCTGCGGCCCGCCATGTGGCATGCAGATCTCGAAGAATGCCCCTCACCCCTCCTCGTTGCTGCGAGCAGAGGGAGGGGCGACGTGGCTGGCTGCGTTAGTTGGTCGACGTGCAGTGAACGTCGATGAATACCGTAAAGGTGCCCTTGGACTTCATCGCCTTTGTGACCCTCACGCTGACCGTCTGCGGTCCCCGTTTCTGGGTCTTCACGCCATCGACGTACACATTGCCCACGGTGCAACCCGGCTGGTTGGCAATTGCGATGAAGTGCCGCCCTATCTCCGGCGCTTCCACATGAGCCTCGTGCATGATGATGCGCGCCGGATCGTAGTACGACCACTTGGTGTTTGAAGCACCCAGCGTATCGAACCATGTGATCGCGCGATGATCGAGAATCTTGCCCGCAGGATCATAGAAACGGGTGTCGATCTCGTCTGCAACGCTGTCGACCTTGAAGTTATCCGTCTTGGACTCGCTGTTGATGAAGCCGTTACGTCCATCTGCGCAGGTGACGGCATCCAGCGGGCACACGTACTTGTCAGCGGGTGTCAGCCATGCCTTGTACTCGCCGCCTGGGTTTGGCGTATCGTCGTACGGCATCAACTGGACTGGCGTGCCAACTGTCGCCGAGCCGTTGGCATGAGGGCACAAGCCGGTAGCACCGACGATGATCCCGCCCGTGACCTGCACCTTCCTGCACTCGGCGTTGTCAGTGGACAGCAGTTGTCCGTCTGGCGATGTAACCATGAATATGTAGACGCCATCCGGCACGAGACCCGGCGCATTGGAGCCGGCCCCCTTGCCCGGTCCGCCATTCAGGTAAACATCGTCTTTCGAAGGGTAGATGTTGAAATTGACTTCAGTGCCATCGGACAGGGAGGTATAGATCGCGCCCGACACGTTTGCCAAGGCAGATGGTCCGAGCAGAGCGCCTGCGACCATGCCCACCATTGAAGCAATCAGTGGTATTCGTTTCATAGAGCCTCCATTTCTTATGCTAATCGCCCGACGATTGGGCATTTCTTGGAGAACGGAGCAGTTGTACGCCTCCCGGGCGATTTGCGCCACGGGGGCTAGGCATCGATCTGCACCGTCGGTGCCGTCGGGTTATGAACATACACGGGTCCACCCGGGCCGAGGCAGAGGAGATCCACTTCTCGGCGCCGCCCGAGGCCCGGTAGCGAAGCGGCCGAACGCGCTTTCCGAACCTGCGGACGTCGACCCGTACCAGTCCCTGCCCAGGGTGTACCTCGCCGAGTGCATTGCGCGGGAGCGGGGCGCGGGAGCGTTCCGGGGCGTGACCGGCGAGTCGGGGATCAGCGACGCGAGCGGGCTGGACCTGGGCTAGGTCCGCGCCAGTTTCTGGCTAGCGGAGCTTTCCCTGGGCGCCGTTGTCCCGCAGCCACGTCATCAGCTTCGCCTTGCGGCTCTCCAGCGTCTCGGCGGGCTCGCTCGCGAGTGCGCGGCGCGCGTCGGCGTGGTCGACACCGGTGATGGCGACGATGTAGGGATCGTAGCCGGCGAAGTCGACGTCCTGGTCGGGGTTTGCGCGGGGCGTTTCCGCGTGGTCCTTGGAAGCAGCCATTGTTGTTTTTCTTCTTGGCGGTATCGGATTCCCGGATGCTGCGGGACTATAGTCCCGCGAACCTTAAGCTAGGCTGAAATTATACATAAGCTTCAACTTCGGTTGAGGCTCGAAAACCCGGTGGTTGTTGCGGCCACGCCGCGCCGGACCCTGATCAGGAAGGAACCCCCCCATGGCCTGGACCGCGCTCGTCGTCGCCGGAATTCTCGAGATCGGCTGGGCCATCGGGCTCAAGTACACCGACGGGTTCACCCGCTGGTTGCCCAGTGCGCTGACGATCGTCGCGATGGCGGGCAGCATGTGGCTGCTGGCCATCGCCCTGCGCAGCATTCCCATCGGCACCGCCTACGCCGTGTGGACCGGGATCGGCGCCGCCGGCACGGCCGTGCTCGGCATCATCCTGTTCGCGGAGCCCGCCACCGCACTCCGGCTGGCGTCCATCGGGCTCATCGTGGCCGGGATTGCCGGCCTCAAGCTGGCGGCCTGACCGTGCGTATCGAGCCCCGCCCGCCCGCCGACTACCCCTGGTACCTGAAGCCCTTCTTCCGGAGCCAGCTGCGCCGCTACGGGCAGGTGCTGGTCCCCGGGCAGCTCTGGGGCCGGGTCCCGCGCCTGTTCATGGCCGTTGCCCTGCTCTATGGCGCGCTGGACTCCCGGCGTTCGCCGCTCGATCCCGTGCTGCGCTCGCTCGTGACCGTGCGGGTTTCCCAGCTGAACTGGTGCCGGTTCTGCGTGGACATCAATTCGGCCACCCTGGCCCGGCGGGCCGGGAGCATGGCCAAGGTGGAGGCCCTGGAGCAGTGGCGGGCGAGCGACCTCTACTCGCCCGCGGAGCGCGCCGCCCTGGATTACACCGAGGCCATGACGATCACCGGCCGGAGCGTCACCGATGCCGGCATGGCCGAGCTCCGCCGGCATTTCAGCGACGACGCCGTGATCGAGCTCACCGGCCTGGTGGCCTTCCAGAACCTGTCGAGCAAGTTCAACAGCGCCCTGGACGTGCCGCCCCAGGGCTTCTGCCGCCGGCCGGACGCCTGAGGCGCCGCGTGCGGCCCGTGCCCCGGCGATGAGCCTCCTGGCCGATTTCGTGCTGGTGACCCACGCGCTGTTCGTGGGTTTCGTCGTCATCGGCTTCGCCCTCATCCTCGCCGGGCTCGCGCTGGGCTGGCCCTGGGTCCGCCTTCCGGGATTCCGCTACGCGCACCTGGCCGCGATCGGCATCGTGGTGCTGCAGGCCTGGTTCGGCATCGAATGCCCCCTGACCACCCTCGAGAGCGCCCTCAGGGCCCGGGCCGGCGAGGCGGGCTACGGCAGCTCCTTCATCCAGGACTGGCTCTACCGGCTGCTTTACTACCAGGCCGAGACCTGGGTGTTCACCGTCATTTACACGGCCTTCGGGACCGCCGTGGCGCTCGTCTGGTGGTTTGCGCCGCCGGTGCGGCGGCGCCCCGGCCCCGATCGGCTAGACTGAGGCCGCCATGCAGCAGTCCGTTCCCCAACGTCCCGGCGCGACCGACGGTCCCGGCCCCCTGTCACGGCTCGAGCGCGCCGTTCTCACGGCGATGCTGAAGGGCGAGGGGGACGAACTGGCCATCCTGCGCGCCCAGGTGGACCGGGCCACCGTCGTGTCCCGGACCCACAGCGGCGTCGGCTTCGTCACCCGGCTGGCGGTTCCCGACGGCGTTCCCGCGCTCGGCGAAGCGCTGTCACCCCGGCTACGGCCGGTGCTGGCCGCCCATCCCCAGCTCGCCGAGCGTGCCGAATTCCTGCTGCAGCTTCGCGGGGGCCGGCTTGCCGCGCTGGAGGCTTATTGCTACGAGGGCGGCTGGCCCGCTGACGAGTCCGGATTCCGGGTGCTAGTCTGAACATTCAGGGAGTGCGTCCATGACCCGCTACGGCAAGATCAACCTTCTCGGCATGCTGTTGTTGCCCGTCGCGGCCTCCGTGGCGGCGCTGATCGTCTTCGGGAACCGCACCGATACCCTCGTCACGGTATTCAGCCTCACTCTGGTCCCCATGCTCATCGGCGGCCTCGTGTCCGGCCTGCTGCTCCGGGGCGCCAGTCGCGCCGGCAAGGGCCAGGGCATCGCACTCTGGCCGACCCTGATACCGGCGGTGCTCGGCGCCATCTGGTACCTGTTCCGCGCGGTCGTGCCCGCGGAGGTCGCGCCCGGAGCCGAATACATCGCGGCCCCGCAGTACCTGCTCATGGGCGTGATCCTGCTCAGCGTCATCGCGTGGCTCGGGTGCCTCGTCGCACGTCGCCGCTGAAGGAGGCAGCGGCGGCGTCCCGGCTGCCCCCGGGGGCGCGGTTCGCGCCCTACGCGGCGGCCCGCAAACTGCCGAATATCGTGGTCGACGGTCCACCGCTGCCCTCCACCCTGGTCCAGCTGGCCCACTGGCCGAACAACCAGTCCCCCCCGGCGGTGCGCCGCGACACATCCACCGCCACGGTCTTCGCCTGGCTGGACGCACCGGACCTCCACCAGTCCGTCCCCTGGGTAACCAACAACCACTTCGACGAGGACGGCCTCTTCGCCATGTATGCGATTACCGAGCCGGAGCGCGCGCTCGCCGAGCGGGAACTCCTGGTCGCCGGTTCCTTCGCCGGTGACTTCGGCGTGGTGACCGACCCGGAAGGCGCGCGCCTGTGCTTTGCCATCGAGACCCTGGCTGACCCCGAGGTATCCCCCCTGCCCGCGGACGTCTTCGCGGAGCCTGACCGCGTGGCCGCCCTCTACACCGCGATGCTGGACTCGCTGCCCGCGCTCCTGCGGGATTTCCGGGACGGCTGGCCCCGGTTCGGTGACCTGTGGGCCCTGCAGGACGACCACCTCACCGCCAGCCGCAACCTGCTCGCCGACGGCGTCGTGACGCTGGTCGAGCATCCGGACCTCGACCTGGCCGTGGTGCGCATCCCGGCCCACCTCCGCCGCCGGACCGCCCGCCGTTACCTGGTGGACGAGGCGGCGGCGGTGCACCCCTTCGCCATCAACAGCGTCACCCAGCGCTCCCGGATCCTGCGGGTCCAGGGCGCGCACTACGAATTCGAGTATCGCTACGAGAGCTGGGTGCAGCTCGCCTCCCGCCGGGTCCCGCTGCGGGTGCAGCTGGACGGCCTCGCGGCGCGCCTGAACGAGCTGGACGCCGGTCCGGGCTGGGTCGCCGAGGATCCCAACGGCACGGTGCCAAAGTTGCACCGTCCCGACGGCACGCCCTCCACGATTCCCCTCGAAACATTCCTCCTGGAGCTGGAGGTTGCCCTGACCTCGGCACCGGTGGCCTGGGACCCCTATAACTGGCAGAAGAACGGCGGTGCGGCATGAGACTTGCTGGCCTGTTGCTGGCGGCCGGCGGCGCCACGCGCTTCGGTTCGCCCAAGGTGCTGGCCACCTTCCGGGGCGAGCCGCTCGTTTGCCGGGCCGTGCGCCTGCTGGTCCCCCGCTGCCAGGCCGGCGTGCACGTGGTTGTCGGCGCCTCGGCCGCCGGCGTGCGGGGCGCACTGGCCAGTCAGCTGGCCGGCGGGTCGGTCACGCTGGTCGACAACCCCGGCTGGGCGAGTGGCCTGTCCACCTCGCTGGTCCGCGGTGTCGCGGCGCTGCCGCAGGATGCGGACGCCGTGCTGATCCTGCTCTGCGACCAGCCGGCAGTCACCGCCGATGACCTGGATGCGCTGGTCGCGGCGTGGCAGGTGGAGCCGGCGCTGATTGCCGCCGCGGGCTTCAGCGACCGGCTCGGCCCGCCGGTGATCATCCCCCGCAGCTTCTGGCCCCAGCTTGCCGCGTTGCGCGGTGACCAGGGCGCGCGCAGCCTGCTCGAGTGGCACGCCGAGCACACGACCGTCGTCATGCCCCACGCGGCGCTCGACGTGGACACGCCCGAGGATCTGGCACGGCTCGAAGCTGCTCCGGCACAATGAGCCATGGCAACGGGCTCCGGGGACGGCACCATCGCGGTTCGCATCGAGTACTTTGCGGTCCTGCGCGAGCACGTGGGACGCGCGCGGGAGGACCTGCGCACCGCGGCGTCGACGGTGGGCGAGCTGTATGCCGAGCTGGACCGGCGCTACGCCTTCCCCGCCCTCGGCCGGGTCAAGGTGGCGGTGAACGACGAGTTCAGGGACTGGGGTTCACCGGTGCGGGACGGTGACTTCGTGGTCTTCATCCCGCCCGTGGCCGGCGGGTGAGCCGCTTCGAGTTCAGCCGCGAACCCTTCACGCCGGACCGCTATCGCTCCCGCGTGACCGATCCCGTGGCCGGCGGGTATGCGAGCTTCGAGGGCTGGGTGCGCAATCACAACGAGGGGCGAGGCGTTCAGCGCCTGGAGTACGAGGGCTACGAGGCGCTGGGCGTCACGGAGGGCGACCGCATCATCGCGGAAGCCTTTGAACGCTTCCCCATCGCGAAGGCCCATTGCGTGCACCGGCTCGGGGCGCTCGCCATCGGTGACCTCGCGGTGTGGGTAGGCGTCACGGCCGCCCATCGCGACGCCGCCTTCGCGGCCTGCCGCTACATCATCGACGAAGTGAAGGCCCGGGTGCCGATCTGGAAGAAGGAGCACTACGCCGAAGGTGACTCCGGCTGGATCAACTGCGAGGTCAGGTCCGCTGACGCTCCCGCTGGATCAGCTCCTCCGTAACGGCCAGCAGGTCCTGGTGGTTGCGGATCTGCGGCCCGTCGGTCGTGTACTTGCCGTCGATGACCAGCAGTGGCACTCCCCGCACCTTGTATTTCACGGTCAGGTCCTTCGCCCGCTTCAGCGCGCTCTCGACCGCGAATGAGCGGAACGTCTTGTTGAAGTCCGCGGCCGACACCCCGTTCTCCTCGAAGAAAGCCTGGATGTCCTTTTCCTCCGTCATTGGCCGGTTCTCGACGTGGATTGCCTTGAACATGGCGGGGGTGATCCTGTCGAGCTTGCCGAGGGCCTCGGCCGTGTAATAGATGCGGCCATGGATCTCGTTGGTGGGGTTCCACATGACGGGGATGCGGACGAAGCTGACGTCGGCCGGCAGCTTCTTTACCCAGTCGCTCAGCACGGGCTCGAGGTTGTAGCAGTGCGAGCAGCCGTACCAGAACACTTCCGCCACTTCGATCTTGCCGGCCGAGCTGCTGGTGCCCTGGGCCGACGTGAGCGTGTTGAAGTGCTGGCCTTCCTGGTACTTCCAGTCGGTCTTCGCTGGCGCCGGGGAAGAATTGTCCGCCAGCACGATGTCCTTGCCGATGGCGCCATTCTCGGCGGCCGCCGCGGCTTCTGTTCCAGCGGATTCCTCCACGACGGCGGCCGTCGCCGCGGCGTCCACCGGCGCTTCGGCAGGGGGTGCCGGGGCTGCAATGGGGGCCGGCGGGGCGCTGTCGGTGGCGGTTGCCGGGGGGGCTGCCGGCGCCTCCGGGGCCGGTGCCTTGCCGCACGCGGCGGCCAGGGAGATGACGGTGGCCAGCAACAGGATTCGGAGCCGGGTCATGCCTGTCTTGGTCATAAGAGATGCCCTCGATTGCCGCGCTTCAGCGCAGGCCCTGGATGTAGGAGGTAACGGCCTTGATCTCGTCGTCGGTGAGCATGGCGGAGACGTTCCGCATCATCTGCGTGTCCCCGTCCGTCGCCCGCTGCTTGGAGCGGTACGCCACCAGCTGGGCTGCCGAGTAGGCGGCGTGCTGGCCGGCTACGGCTGGCCAGCCGGCGGCCGGATTGCCGAGGCCCGTCGGTCCGTGGCACGCGAGGCAGGCGGGCACGCCCGTTTCCTTGTTGCCGCCCCGGAACAGCCGTTCGCCTGCGCTGACCAGTTCAGGATCAGCGACGCCTCCCACCGGCTTCTGAGCCGAGAAATAGGCGGCGAGGTCTGCAATGTCCTCGTCGGTGAGCGGCAGGGCCATGCCGCTCATGAGCACGTTCTGGCGGGCGCCGCTCTTGAAGGACTGCAGTGCCTTGACGATGTAGCTCTCGTGCTGCCCGGCGAGGCTGGGCCACTCGGGGTTGAGGCTGTTGCCGTCCATGCCGTGACAGGCAGAGCAGGTGACTGCCTTGGCCTGGCCCGCCTCGGCGGAACCGGCCGCGACGGCCGGACCGGAAATGCCGGCGCCAGCGATGGCGAGAGCCAGCAGGGAGAGGGCGGGCAGGGAGAGTTTCACAAGTTGCATAGTGCTTGTTCTGTAAGGGAAATTCGGGGTAAGTACCGTGCTAGACTCCGGCCGCGCGGAATTGTACACCAGCGCTCAGTCCGAGCCACCCAGATGTCCCTGTTCCCCGAGGCCCGGTTCCTCACCAGCGCCGCCCGCGCCGCCCAGTTCCTGCCGGACGAGGGCGCCGAAGTCGCCTTTGCCGGCCGCTCGAACGCGGGCAAGTCCAGCGCGATCAACGCCATCCTTGGCCGCCGGGATTTTGCGCGGACCAGCAAGACGCCGGGTCGCACCCAGCTCATCAATTTCTTCGCGCTCGCCGAGGGCCAGCGCCTGGTGGACCTGCCCGGCTACGGCTATGCCCGGGTGTCGAAGGAGATGCGGGAGCAGTGGCGGGAGATGCTGGGGGACTATTTCGCTGGCCGGGAGTCCCTGGCCGGGCTGATGGTGGTGGTGGACAGCCGGAGGGGCATCGGCGACTTCGACTGGCAGATGCTGGACTGGGGCCGGGCCCTGGGCTGCCAGCTCCACGTCCTGCTCACCAAGGCCGACAAGCTCTCCCGCCAGGAGAGCGCTGCGGCGCTCGCCACCGCGAAGCGGGAGCTCGAGGACCTGCGAGTGGACGTGCAGCTCTTCTCGGCGACCTCGAAGCTGGGCCTCGATGACGCGCGGACGGCCCTCAAGGCCATGTTGGGCCGGGACGGGGCACCCGACGGGAAAAAAGAGGCCCCGGGCGCGTTCAGGGGGGGAAGCACCCGGGGCCAATGAGCATCCGGTTGGGGTGACCGGTTGCTTGCCCGCCCAGGGAGTGCGGCGGGCACTTTCTCTGTGCCGTTGTAGATCGGGTCCAAATGGGAAAGTTCCACTGGCGCAGGAGCGCCTTCAGGCGCGACCCCCCTCCCCCTCGAGGCGCGCGGACGCAAATC